>NZ_CAXUNQ010000008.1:0-126058 GCF_964252615.1 uncultured Bradyrhizobium sp. | reverse complement strand
CTCTGCAGCGCACCGCTCCGCAAGGGCTGCGCGCTGCGTTGCGTCCGGGGAACGCGCCCCGTGGCGCGCGATATTGCAAGACGCCGCAACACACGCCGCGTCAACCGCGGGCTCGACCCGCGTATCCATCGCTCTTGGCAAAAGGCTTTTGCGAAGCAGGATGGATTGCCGGGTCAAGCCCCGGCAATGACGATGAGATGCGTGAATCCAGCAGGGTTTAACCCGGCAATCCATCCTTTAAAAAAGTCTTCCAAAGGTGATGGATGCGCGGGTCAGGCCCTCGCATGACACGGGGTGTACAGTAAATAAGGACGTGCGTGCTCCGGACGCAGCGCAGCGCGCCGTTCTTCACGGCGTAGTGCGCTGGCGGAGCCAGTGCCGCCGCGAACGCCGGTGCTCGGTGAATTCCGCTAGAACCGTGTCACGATGTCCGCAAGCGCCGGGCGCGGGCGGTCCTCGATGTGCCGCGATGGTGTGCCGATATGGATGAAGCCCGCGAGCCTTTCGTCCGCCTTCAGTCCCAATCCGTCGAGCGCGTCGCGATCATATGCGAACCAGCCGGTCAGCCAGTTCGCACCATAACCGAGCGCGGTAGCGGCGGTAATGATGTTCATGGCGCTGGCGCCGGCGGACAGTTCCTGCTCCCACGCCGGAATCTTCGGATGCGGCCGCATCAAGCTGATTACGGCGATCACCAGCGGGGCATCCATCAGGCGGCGCTTCTCGGCATCGATCTTGTCCGGCGGCGCTTGCGGCTCTTTCCGCGCAAACACATTTGCGATCACCTCGCCGGCGCGGACGCGGCCGTCGCCCTCGAACACGATGAAGCGCCATGGCGCAAGCTTGCCGTGATCGGGCACGCGTGCTCCGACGGTGAGGATGGTCTCAAGCTCGGCCGGCGAGGGGCCCGGCCCGTTCATTTCGCGCGGCTTTACCGAGCGGCGGGTTTTCAGGAGTTCAATGGGGTGGGACACTCGATTGGCTTTCATCTGTCGCGGGCAAGCATTACCTCACAAAGATAGGTCGGTTACGAGGCGCTTGAAGCAAACTTAGATCGATTGTGAAAAGTCGGGGAACCGGTTGCCGGCAACGATTACGCCGCCTGCCGCGCCTGCTTCACGTCCGGCGGCGTCGCCTCGTCGACCAGCGCTGCGATCACCGCGTCGGTCGGCATCACCTGCTGGCGCTCGCTGCCCAATCGCCGAATCGAGACCGAATGGGTTTCGGCTTCCTTCTTGCCGACCACCAGCAGCGCCGGGATCTTCTTGAGCGAATGTTCGCGGACCTTATAGTTGATCTTCTCGTTGCGCAGATCGATTTCGACCCGCAGCCCCGCGCGTCGTGCGGCGGCGGCGACGACGTTGGCGTATTCATCGCCTTCGGACGTGATGGTGGTGACGACGGCCTGCGTGGGGGCGAGCCAGAGCGGGAAATTTCCCGCAAAATGCTCGATCAGGATGCCGATAAAACGCTCCATCGAACCACAGATCGCGCGATGAACCATCACCGGCACCTTCTTGGAGCCGTCGGCATCAATGTAGAACGCGCCGAACCGCTCCGGCAGATTGAAGTCGACCTGCGTGGTGCCGCATTGCCAGTCGCGGCCGATGGCGTCGCGCAGAACGTATTCGAATTTCGGCCCATAGAACGCGCCTTCGCCGGGGTTGATCGCCGTCTTGACGCGGTTATGGCCCTGCGCCTGGATTTGCGACAGCACGGTGGCCATCACGCGCTCGGCATGGTCCCACATCTCGTCGGTGCCGACGCGCTTTTCGGGACGGGTCGAGAGTTTTACCGTAAGTTCGCCCTCAAAGCCGAAATCCGCATAGGTCGACAGAATCAGGTCGTTGATCTTCAGGCACTCGAAGGCCAGCTGGGCTTCGGTGCAGAACACATGCGCGTCGTCCTGGGTAAACCCGCGCACGCGCATCAGGCCGTGCATCGCGCCCGATGGCTCATAGCGGTGCACCACGCCGAACTCGGCCAGCCGTAACGGCAGGTCGCGGTAGCTCTTCAGGCCGTGCTTGAAAATCTGCACATGCCCAGGGCAGTTCATCGGCTTGATTGCAAACCAGCGCTTGTCTTCCGCTTCGTCGCCGGCCGACTGCGCCACGAACATATTTTCGCGGAACGATTCCCAGTGGCCGGAGGTTTCCCACAGCGACTTGTCCAGCATCTGCGGCGCGTTGACCTCCTCGTAGTCGCCTGTCAGCCGCCGGCGCATATAGGCGACAACCGCCTGGAAGATGGTCCACCCCTTGGCGTGCCAGAACACCACGCCGGGGCCTTCCTCCTGGAAATGAAACAGATCGAGCTCGCGGCCGAGCTTGCGATGGTCGCGTCTTTCCGCCTCCTCGATCTGCTTCAGATAGGCGTCGAGCTCTTCCTGTTTTGCGAACGCGGTGCCGTAGATGCGCGTCAGCATCGGATTGTTGCTGTCGCCGCGCCAATAGGCGCCGGCGACTTTCAGCAGCTTGAACGCGCTGCCGACCTTGCCGGTGGACGTCATGTGCGGCCCGCGGCACAGATCGAACCAGCCGCCCTGCTTGTAGATCCTGATCGTCTGGTCGGCCGGAATGGCGTCGACCAGTTCGACCTTGAACATCTCGCCGTTGTCACGGAAGACCTGCTTGGTCTGCTCGCGGGTCCAGATTTCCTTCGTGAACGCTGCGTCGCGCGCGATGATCTCGCGCATCTTCTTTTCGATTGCCGAAAAATCTTCCGGCGTGAACGGCTCGTTGCGGAAGAAATCGTAATAGAAGCCGTTCTCGATCACCGGACCGATGGTCACCTGCGTGCCCGGCCACAACGACTGCACGGCTTCCGCCAGCACATGCGCGGCGTCGTGGCGGATCAATTCGAGCGCGCGCGGGTCGTCGCGATTGATGAACTCGATTGTTGCGTCGTGGTCGATCGGATCGCCGAGATCGCGCAACTCCCCGCCCAGCACCATCGCCACCGTGCGCTTTGCGAGCGACGGCGAGATGCCTTTGGCGAGGTCGAGGCCGGTGATGCCTTTGGCAAATTCGCGTCGGGCGCCGTCGGGAAAGGTAAGGGCGATGCGGGGTTCGGGTTCGACCGGTTTCAGATTGGCGACACCGAACTGGAATCCTGACGCGGGCGCGTTCTTGTCGGGCATAGGTCTCTCCTGTGGCTCACTCCTGCGAACGAGCGCAGGTAAGCGGGAACGAGGAGGGTGTTTAGCAGGAGGAGGCCGAGAAGGGAACGGGGCCCGCCGGCACAAAGCGGCGCAAAATACGTCGCTTCCGTCCTTTCGCTGATCACCTATTTCGCGTACATGCACCTGCATGCATGCTCCGGCTCCCCACACCGCCCGCCGCTTCGCACCCACCGCATTGATGCTCGGAAATTTCGTCACCGGCTGCTCGGTGATCGGGCCCGCCGGCATGCTGAACGAACTCTCCGCCGGCCTCGACGTCGGCATTCGCGACGCTGGGCTGCTGATCACGTTCGGCGCGGCGGTACTGTGTATCGGTTCGCCGTTGACGGCCTGGCTGACCAGCCGGGTCGAACGCCGCGCCCTGCTGCTTTCGACGCTGGCGGTGTTCGCCGTCAGCAATGCGGCCTCAGCTTTCGCACCGGATTACAACACGCTGCTGGTGATCCGTCTGGTCATGCTAGCGGTCGGCGCGCTGTACACGCCGCAGGCGGCGGGCACCGCGAGCCTGATCGTCGGCGCGGAAAAGCGCGGCAGCACTATCGCCTATATCTTTCTCGGCTGGTCGCTGGCCGCAGCCGTCGGCCTGCCGCTGGTGACCTTCATCGCCAGCCGCTACGGTTTTCGCGCGGCCTATGGCAGCGTCGGCGCGGTCGCCTGTTTCAGCTTCGTGCTGCTCGCCTGGCGGCTGCCCGGTGGATTGCTGGGCGAGCCGGTCGATCTGAAGACGTGGGCCGATGTCGGGCGCAACCGGATCATCCTGTTGCTGCTCTTGATCACCACCTTGCAGATGTCCGGCCAATTCGTGGTGTTCACCTTCATGGGTCCGCTGCTGGCAAAACTGACCGGCGCAAGCCCCGACGCGGTCGGCCTGGTGTTTGCGATCTACGGCGGGTTCGGCCTGATCGGAATAGCCATCGCGACCCGCATTGTCGACTCCTGGGGGCCATACAAAACCTCGCTGCTGTTCACGAGCCTGCTGCTGACCGGCGTCAGCGGCTGGGCGTTCAGCGCAGGTACGTATTCGCTGATGGCGATGTCGGTTGCGATCTGGGGGCTTGGTTTCGCCTCGACCAATTCCATGCAGCAGGTGCGGCTGGTCGCGGCCGCGCCGGCGCTTGCGTCCGCGTCGGTATCGCTGAACACCTCGGTGCTCTATATCGGTCAGGCGGTGGGTTCGGCGATCGGCGGCGTGCTGTATGCGCGCGACATGTTGCATGCGAGCGGCTACGCAGCGGCGGGATTTGTCGCGCTGGCGCTGCTGACTGTGATCTACACAGGGTGGATGCGACTAGCGAATTCATAGCCCGAGAAAATTGCCACTACCAGCGCACGGACTGACTCGGCACGATGAAGGCTGTGGTCGTTGCCGGCGTCCGGTAATGGACATTGAACATTTCGAAAGCTGCGCCAATCAGGATCAGCAGCGCGAAAGTTGCAATCAGGTCGAGCTGTCTGGGGTCATGCCCGCCGCGCATGAGTATCCTCCCACCGGAAGCATCTGATCAATCCCCGGCGGAGCTTGCGGTTCCTGTGTGGCGGCAAAAAGTCAGGCCCCGTTGACGCCGCGCCAGCGTCCGAATCGCCATGGCAGATACCAGCGCGCGCCGGGCGGCACGGTCTGCGGCACGTTGTCGATGCCGGATGTGCCCCATGGCTGGCAGCGCGACAGCCGCGCCAGCGTCATCCAGGCGCCACCCCACAGGCCAAAGCGCTCGATCGCTTCGTCGCCATAGACCGAGCAGGTCGGCAGATGACGGCAGTGGTATCCGACCAACAGTGACAGGGTGTGGCGGTACAGCCAGATCAGCGCGCGCCCCGCATTGCGCGGCAGCCGTTGAATCGCTCCAGGGCAGTTTGGACAGGGCAGCGAATTCAGCGGTGAATGTTTCATAAGCCGTCTGCTTATTCGAGAGCACATTCTTGCTCAGTTCCGATGCAGGGAACCGAGCAGGACATGCAATTGAGTCACACCGGCTGAAATACTATTCGTTTTTAGGTCGCACTGCACCAAATCCCGATAGACGGTTTTGTGATGTGAGGTTACCTTTTTCATAACGCTTATATGACAGAATCATGTGGCGTTGATCTGGGGCCGTTACCACTGCTTGTCTTGAGGCGTGGGGGAAGGAACCAACTTGAGGCTGTCGCTCAAATACGGCGGCTCGGTGCTGGTTTGCGCCGCCGTCTTTTGCATCGCCCTGACCGGTACCGTGGCCACGCCGGGCAGTTCGGCCCACGCCGGCGGCACGCTTGAAGAACGCAAACTGCCGATGCGGTTCACCTGGGTAGCGTGCCAGCCGAATTGCCGCGGCTGGGTCGGCGCGGTCGGCATCGTCACCGCGGATACGCCGAAAGCATTCGACGAGTTCGCGCGCGAGCGCCAGCTCCGCGGCGCCAGCGTGGTGCTGGATTCCAGCGGCGGTTCGGTCAACGACGCCATCGCGCTGGGGCGGCGCTGGCGCAATCTCGGCATGCTGACCACGGTCGGCACCAGCATCGATCCGCATAATGGCGAACGTGCCAGCGTCGTGCCGCATGCCTATTGCGAATCCATGTGCGTGTTCCTGCTGCTGTCGGGCAAGACGCGCTACGTGCCCGATGGCGCGCATGTGCGGGTGCATCAGATCTGGATGGGCGATCGCGCCGATGACGCGAGGGCCGCGAGCTACAGCGCGCAGGACCTGATGATCGTTGAGCGCGACATCGGCCGGCTTGCCAAATACACGTTCGAGATGGGGGGCGCCGGCGATCTGTTGTCGCTGGCGCTCAGCGTGCCGCCGTGGGAAGACCTGCATGAACTGTCGCAAGCCGAATTGCGGCTGACCAACCTCGTCACCACTGATGCGGTCGCCGAAGTATTTTCGCCGAACGACAGCGCCGCGGCATCCGTTGCCGATCTGAACGCAAAGCCGGTGCAGGATCGTTTTGTCAGCGACGTGGCCAGCGTGGAGAAGCCGCTGCCTGCGGCGAAGTCTACCAAGACGGCGGAAGCATTGGTGCCGACCGGCGGGATTGCGGCAGCGGCGCCGGCTCAACAGCAGCGGTAAGTCAAACTCGTCATTCCGGGCTCGCGCGAAAACGCGCGCCCCGGGATGATGACCCCTTATCTCTGCGCGCCCGCCGATGCGTTCGCCTTCGCTTCGATCTGGCCGATCGCATCGACCACCGCGTCGAAGGTCAGCATAGTCGAGGCATGGCGTGCCTTGTAGTCGCGCACCGGCTCGAGCAGGGCGATGTCGGCCCATTTTCCTTGCGGCGGCTTGCCGTTTTCCTTCAACATCCGTCGCACGGTCTCGCGCAACTCGCGCAACTCGTTCGCGGTAGAGCCGACCACATGCGACGCCATGATCGCGGACGAAGCCTGCCCCAGCGCGCAGGCCTTCACGTCATGGGCGAAGTCGGTGACGACAGGGCCATCCATGCTGAGGTCGATTTTCACGGTGGAACCGCACAGCTTCGAATGCGCGGTGGCGCTGGCGCCGGGAGCGGGCAGGCGGCCCAGGCGCGGGATATTGCCGGCCAGTTCGATGATCCGCTTGTTGTAGATGTCGTTCAGCATAGAATCGAGGTCTCGGCTTGGAGTGGGCGCGGGCCGGATCGCCCTTGGCGGCAACCGTCCACGCCTCTATATATGGTTGCAGACCGCGGAAATACAGTCCGGGCCGGCTAGCCGACACCGGTCGAACGGAGTTGACATGGACGCCTTGATCAAACCGCTGCGCGGAAACAAGCCTTCCGACGTGAAGGCTGCCGAATTTCGCCCTGCCGAACTCGGCCCCAGCGAATTTCTCGCCGCCGCAGTGCGGGCCGATCAGCCGCGGCCGTCGCGGGCCGAGGCCGAGCACGCAGTGCAGACCCTGCTGGGCTATATCGGCGAGAATCCAGCCCGCGAGGGGCTGCTGGACACCCCGCGCCGGGTGGTCGAAGCCTTCGACGAACTCTATCAGGGCTACCACCAGTGCCCGGCCGAGGTGCTCAATCGCACCTTCGGCGAAACCGCCGGCTATGACGATTTTGTGCTGATCCGCGACATCGAATTCACCTCGCAATGCGAGCATCACATGATGCCGTTCTATGGCCAGGCCCACATCGCCTATACGCCGGTCGAGCGCGTGGTGGGATTGTCGAAACTGGCGCGCCTCACCGATATCTTCGCGCGCCGCCTGCAGACCCAGGAGCATCTGACGGCGCAGATCGCGGCGGCGATCGACGAGGTTTTAAAACCGCGCGGCGTTGCAGTGGTGATCGAGGCGGAGCATACCTGCATGTCGGTGCGCGGCGTCGCCAAGCACGGCGCGACGACGTTCACCAGCCGCTTTACCGGCATGTTCCGTGACAATCCGGCGGAGCAGGCGCGTTTCCTGTCCATGGTGCGAGGGCCGCAGCGCTGACCCTCGCGTGCAATTTGCGGGGGTTTTCATGTCCACATCGCCCGATCCCGTTGAGCGCGAGGAAGGGTTGGCATTCCAGCCCAAATTCGACGCGTCCGGCCTGGTGACCTGCGTCGCCACCGATGCGGCGAGCGGCGAGGTGCTGATGGTCGCGCACATGAACGCCGAGGCGCTGCGCAAGAGCATCGAAAGCGGCGACGCCTGGTACTTCAGCCGGTCGCGCAATTCGCTGTGGCGCAAGGGCGAAACCTCGGGCCACACCCAACGCGTGGTCGAGATGCGGATGGACTGCGATCAGGATGCGGTATGGATCCGGGTCGAGCAGACAGGTGCCGCCTGTCACACAGGCAGGCGCTCGTGTTTCTATCGCGCGGTGAAGGGCGGCGGGGGCGGGGCGGCGCTATCGTTTGTGGACGCGGAATGACGTTAACCCTTCATTAACCATAGCCGCCGCAATGTGACGTCGTTTCGCGAACCCAGCGGGCACCAACACATGTCGGTCGACGCGTCCAGCGCCCCATCAGCGGCAGGCATCGATCCATCGCGCGCGCGCGTGGCCGGCGCCATCAAGCAGGCGGCCTTGGCGACCGGCACCAGCTTTGAATACCTTCTCGCCACCGCGAAAATGGAATCCAATTTCAATCCGACCGCCAGCGCGGCCACCTCGTCCGCGCGGGGTCTCTATCAGTTCATCGATCAGACCTGGCTCGGCACCGTGAAGGAAGCCGGCAGCCAGCTCGGCTATGGCAGCTATGCCGACGCCATCACAAAATCTTCGTCCGGCGCCTATTCGGTCGGCGATCCGGCGGCGCGCACCGCGATCCTGAAACTGCGCGACGACCCGGCCGCCAGCTCCGCGATGGCCGGGGTGCTGACGCAGTCGAACAGTTTTAAGCTCACCGGCAAGATCGGCCGGCGTCCCAGCGACAGCGAACTCTATATGGCGCATTTCATGGGAGTAGGCGGCGCCGCCAAACTGATCGCGAATGCCGAGGACAATCCGCAGGCCTCCGGCGCGCGGCTGTTTCCGAACGCCGCCGCCGCCAACCGTTCGATCTTCTACGAGCGCGGCGGTCGCGCGCGCAGCGTTTCTGAAGTCTATTCCGTGCTGACGCAACGCTACGCCAGCGCCGCCGAATCCCCGGCCACGCGCACCGCGATGGCATCGGCCGGCGTGACGCCAGTCGATACCGCGGCCTACCTGTCGAACGTGCCGGACGCGCGTTCGGCAACGCCGGTGGCCGCCGTATCGCAGCCGGCCATCACGACCGCATCGCTGCGGCCGGGCCAGCCGATATTCCGTTCCCTGTTCCAGGCTGGTGAACGTTCCCAGCCGGTGTCGCCGGCGGTGCAGGAATTGTGGGGCAACGGCGCGTCGTTGACATCGGTGCCATCGCCGTCATCGCAGATTTCCAACGTCCGCGCGCCGCAGTCGCTCGATCTGTTCAGCGACCGCAACGGCACCTTCAGCGGATAACCCACCACGACCCCCCTCCGCAATTCTGCACTCTTAACAAAACCTCAATAACCGCAGCCGTTTATGGTGAACCCTTTGTTAAGCGTCATGGTTTATTTTGTATGACAGTGGCACCGCGTCACGGTGTCTTTTCAAGTTGCGTAAGCCGGCAGGACCATGATCGTTCGGCAGTTCATCAGTTGGGTACGCACCGCTCCGGCAGGCGAACGCGCGGAGGCTACGCGGTCTTTGGCCCGCGCCTTGCTTTTTTCCGATATGTCGGCTGCCGACCGCGCTGCCGCCGAAGGCGCGCTATTGATGCTGCTTGACGATGCTTCGCCGCTGGTTCGCCAGGCCATGGCGGAAGTGTTTTCACGCAGCGCCGAGGCGCCGGCGGCCATCGTGCAGGCGCTGTCGCTGGACCAGGCCTCTGTCGCGCTTTCCGTCCTCGAGCATTCGCCGCTGCTGATCGATGCCGATCTGGTCGACATCATCGCGACCGGCGATGGCGAGATGCAGTGCGCCATCGCGCGCCGTATCAATCTGCCCGCCGCGGTCTGCGCCGCGATCGCCGAAGTCGGCACGCCGGCGGCGGCGCTGGAGCTGATCGAAAATCCGTACGCGGAGCTCGCGCCGTTTTCATGGGACCGCATCGTCGAACGCCACGGCCATCTCGCGGCGATCCGTGAATCGATGCTGGTGCTGGAAGACCTTCCGGCCGCGACGCGACTGGCGCTGGTGGGCAAACTGTCGGACACGCTGGCGCAATTCGTCGTGGCGCGCAACTGGCTCAGCGCCGATCGCGCGGCTCGCATCGTAAGTGAAGCACGCGACCGCTGCGCGGTAAATATCGCGGCGCGTTCGCGCGGCGACGATATGCGCTCTTTGGTGCAGCATCTGCGCCTGACCGGCCAGCTCACCGCCGGATTGATCCTGCGCGCGCTGCTGTCGGGCAATCTCGAATTGTTCGACCAAGCGCTGGTGGAATTATCGGGCCTGCCGCCAGCCCGCGTCGCGGCGCTGATCTATGACCGCGGCGGCGCCAGCCTGACTGCACTCCTGACCCGCGCCGGCCTGCCGCAATCCATATTCCCCGCGTTTCAGGCGGCGCTGGAAGCAAACGACGAATTTGGTTTCCTCGGCAACGACGCCGAGGCGGCGCGGCTGCGCCGCCGCATGGTCGAGCGGGTGCTGACCCGCTGCGAGACCGATGCGGAGACCGCCGAGCCGCTGTTGATCCTGCTGCGGCGCTTTGCAACGGAGTCCGCGCGTGAGGAAGCGCGCTTGTTTTGCGACGAGATGATCGCGGACGAAGCGGCGGCGATGCAGCACGATCTGATCGCGGCGTGACGTAGCAAACAACCGTCAGCCGCCATAGCCAGGCGGGTCCGGCCGGCCATCCATGTCTTTTGTCGCTTGAGCAGTAAAGACGCCGAGGCCCCGGCACCAGGCCGGTGTGACGAACGAAGGCTCTGGTATCGACTATTCCCCCGGCACGATGCTCGGCGCCAGAATCGCTTCGAGATGCTCGGGACGGTCGCGATTGACGGCGGCAAGGTATTCGTCGGCTACGCCGCGCAGTTTTCTGCCCAGGGCGGCAGCCATGCCGGCGTTGTCAATCTTGGCGTTCTCGCGCACGATCGCCTGGATGGCGTTGATATGATGCGCGATCAGTTCGGCCGGCACCCGTTCCAGGTCCGGCGCGTGCTCGATGATCCGGGTCAGGCTTTCAGCGGCCGCGCCCGCAATCGGAAACCCGAACGTGGCGGCATCACCCTTGATGTCGTGAGCGGCGCGAAACAGTTCTTCGCGGGTTTCAGTGGTAAAGCCGCGCTCGAGAACGGCGGCATGCGCGGCGGCCAGCCGGTCGCATTCGATCACCATCCAATCCTTGAATTGGCCGGACAGGCCGGCCAGCGCTTTTTCCGCGCGCGCAACCGGATCATCGAGATCCTTTTCGTCGACGCGGCGCAACACCCGGCGCAGCGGATTGGGCTGGGTGATGACGTGATGGTCGGCGAAGGCCTGGACGTTGGGCGTTGCGGGCTTCTCTTTGGCCATACTAAGATCCTTGGCTGATGCCGTTAGCTGGTGGTGCGGGCTTTCTCGAGCAACGAGGGCTGCTGGAGAAGCTCCGCGTCAGCGCCGCTGCGGCGCTCGGGGCCGATATAGGCGTTCATGGTGTTGCGCCGGCGGTCCGGTCCGAAATAGGTCTTGGTCTTGATGAACGGGCGCGGGTTGGCGACGACGTTCAGGATGCGGTGATAAAGCCCCTTGGCCGAGATCGGCTTGGCCAAAAATTCGGTGATGCCGGCGTCGCGCGCCATGGTCACGCGCCGTTTCTCCGAATGCCCGGTCAGCATGATGATCGGTGCATAGGGGTTGGCCTTGGAGTCGGGCTGGCGGATCATCTGCGCCAGTTCGAGGCCGTCGAAGATCGGCATCGACCAGTCCGTGATCACAATGTCGGGCACATAGTGGCTGTACATTTCCAGCCCGGTGGCGCCGTCCTCTGCTTCATAGACTTCGCGCGCGCCGAACGAATGTAGTAACGTGCGCAGGATGCGCCGCATATGCGCATTGTCGTCGCACAGCAGAAACCGCAATTTGTTGAAATCGATGCGAAACATGGCGAGCCTCGGGTGCGCCCCCGGTCGGGTTACCCGACGTTAACTATATGCCACGGCCGTTAACGAATGGTTGCACTTCGCTTCGCCGTAGCCCGCCGCGCCGCCGAAAAGTGGCGCGCTGGTCGCGGCGAACCGCCGGACGGAGACGAGGCGGGCAGCTTGGTTGGCGCCGCCGCGGTTTTTTTTAAGCGGTGCTTGCGCAACCGATCACGTCGATCAAGCCATGTCCACGGCGCGACTTATGGACATTCTCAAGTCGAAGCTGGTCACGGGACATCCAACATATTCGCATGTCTGTTCATTGCTGAGGCTAACAGCAAGCTTCATGATCGAACTTCGTTGATGGAGAGGAGTCGGGTAGCGGCGTCAGACAGGCAAGCTTTGGATCTCCGGAAACAACAGCCGATGCAGCGCCATAAAGCCGTTTCAGATCCACTGACACCAAAGAAACATTGAACGATATTCGAAAGGAGACCTCATATGGCGGAAGTCACATCACTCAGGGGCGCCGATCTCGTGCGCCACATCAGGCGCCTGATAGATGAATCGGGCGTCAACGACAACGAATTCTTCCGTAACTTCCGCGCCGGCAAGGTGTCGCTGGATGGCGTGAAGACGGTCGGTCAACAATTTTTCCACTACAATCGAACGTTCACCCAGACCATGGCGGGGTTGTGCTTTCGCACCGAAAGCGAAATGACGAGGCTCAGGCTCGCACAGACGGTCGTGTCGGAACTCGGCGGCGGCGGCGGAGATCCTCACTTTGTCCTGTTCCAGAACGCTCTGGCCGGCATCAACGTTACGATTGACAATGATCCCAGCCGTGTCCCCCGGACCGCTGAAACCGAACAGTTTGTCGAGGGGTTGAGCGAGCTGTTCACCGAGTTGCCTCCATACCACGCGGTTGGGGCCCACTTTGTTCTCGAAGAAACCGGCGCTCCGATGATCGCGGCCATGTACGAGGGCTTCCGCAATTATCCTGGATGGAAGCACGAAGATTTCAGCTATTTCTACATCCATATGATCGTCGAGAAGGACCATGTCGAGTGGATCGAAGCCGCGGTGATCGAGGCTGCCAACGACGCCGTCGCATCTCGGCAAATCGAGGCCGGCGCGCGTCGCGTGCTCGACTTGCTCGGAGTGTTCTGGAACGGGCTTAATCGGCTGTCACTTCAATACGCCAAAGCGGCGTAGCCGCCGACACGTCCCCGTCTGTAGGTTCTCGTCGCGGAGGAGCAACACCGTGCTCCTCCTGAGGAGTTGGCCATGCTCGCGATATCAGAAACCAATGTTTGCGCCCGCTATGAGTCGGAAGTCCGAACCTATTGCCGGTCCATCCCGCTCGAGTTCGCCGAAGCGGAGAACGCGCTGCTGAAGACCACGCGCGGCGAGGAATACATCGATTTCCTGTCCGGATGCGGCTCGCTGAATTATGGCCACAACGACCCGGACATGAAGGATGCGCTGATGAAATACATGGCGCACAACGGGATTGCGCATTCCCTCGACATGACCACCAAATCGAAAAACGATTTCGTGTCGGCCTTCGTCGACTGCGTTTTGGCGCCGCGGCAGATGGACTTCAAAATACAGTTCACAGGTCCCACCGGTACCAATGCGGTAGAAGCCGCGCTCAAGCTCGCACGCAAGATAACGGGCCGTTCGAACGTTGTCGCATTCACGAACGGATTTCACGGCGTATCGTTGGGAGCATTGGCCGCAACCGGCAACGGCTATCATCGTGGAGCCGCAGGTATTGCGCTCACCGGCGTCAGCAGATTTCCTTATGACGGATATCTCGGTCCCGAAATCGACACCATCGATCTGCTCGAGCGGATGCTGGCCGATCAATCCAGCGGAATCGACCTGCCCGCTGCCTTCCTTGTCGAAACCGTTCAAGGGGAGGGCGGGTTGAACGCGGCGACGCCGAATTGGTTGAACCGGCTTAGGCGCCTGGCCGATCGTCATTCGGCTCTGCTGATCATCGACGACGTTCAGGCAGGCTGCGGCAGGACCGGGACGTTCTTCAGCTTCGAAGGCACCCGGGTTGTTCCGGACATCGTCGTCCTCGCCAAGTCCCTCTCCGGTTTCGGCCTGCCGCTCGCCGCCGTGCTGATCCGTCGCGAACTCGATGTATGGCGGCCCGGCGAGCACAACGGAACATTTCGCGGCAACAATCATGCGTTTGTGACGGCGACCACGGCGCTCCGGAAATACTGGGCCGACGACTCTTTTGCCCGCAAGATATGTGAGAGAGCCGCGGTGGTCGACGCCGCTCTGATCTCGCTCAGCGCCAAAACCGGATGGCAGCCGAAAGGACGCGGATTGTTTCGCGGGCTCCGTACGCCTTCGACGCAGATTGCCGCGAACATCCAGAAGACGGCGCTCGCCAACGGCGTCGTCATAGAAGTCTGTGGTCCTGATGACGAAGTCCTCAAGCTTATGCCGCCCCTCACGATCGAAGACGATATCCTCGAAGACGGACTGCGCCGCTTCACCGCTGCCGTTCTAATCACTGAAAACTTCAGAGCTGTTGCTTGAATCCGCGAGAGTAAGAGTTCGGCTTGATCTCGTGTAACCGAAAGGATGGCGCCAAAATGACTCAGGTCTACGATCTGCTCGGTGTGGGGTTCGGTCCAGCCAATATTTCTCTCGCGATTGCGTGCGAGGAAAAGGGTTTCATCGACCGTTGTCTGTTTCTCGATCAATCGCCCAATCCGGTATGGCAGGAACAGATGTTGTTCGAGGAAAGTCTCGATATTCATTCCAACATCCAGAACATCCCGTATCGCGATCTGGTGACACCGCGAAATCCCCGAAGCAAATATACGTTTCTGAATTACCTTCATGAAAGCGGACGCTTCTTTGAGCATCTCAACATGGATCTGCTGCTGCCGATGCGGCCCGATTATGCCACCTACATCAATTGGATCGCATCGCACTTTACGCCGTATCTGAAAACAAATGTCGACGTTTGCCATGTAGGAACCGCTCGCGGGCGCGCCGAAGAGCTTCTGTTCCGCATCGTCGACAAAGCGGGCGCCGAATATCTTTCGCACAACGTCGTCATTGCGACAGGACGCCCGCCTTATATTCCGGAATCCTTCAAGGATCTGCTTTCCGCCAGGGTCGCCCACCTCAGCCGATACAAGTCGATGTTGCCGGTTGTCGACGATCCACGAACCAAACGCGTTGCCGTTGTTGGAAGCAGTCAGAGCGCCGTCGAGATACTCCTGCATATCAATGATCGGCGGCCCGACATCGAGCTTTGCTCGATCTTCCGGCGCTTTGGTTATCCGCTGAAAGACACGAATCCTTTCATGAGCGAGATATATTTTCCACAGTTTACCGATTTCTATTTCAACGCCGATCGCGGTCTAAGACGCCGGATCGATCGGGACATCTACCGGACGAATTACGGCGCCTGCGACATGGACGTGCTCGAGGAGCTTTATCGCCGCGTCTATTACGAAAAGCTGCACGGCAGGGAAAATATCCGGATCCAGCGACTGATGGACGTCCTCTCAGCGGAGAAGCAGGGCGACAACGCCATCGCCCTGCAATTGAAGAACGCCGCGGACGGAAGCTGCAGCTCTGAAACGTTTGACCTCGTCATCCTGGCAACCGGGTTCAGGAATATCGGTACCGGCGAACGGGACATGCCGACGCTGCCGATATTGTCGGGCCTGGCACACATCATCGATCTGGACGATGCCGGATGTCTGCAGGTAACCCGGGATTATGAGGTGAAGCTGGCGCCGGATAGTCCCCAGGGTGGCGGGTTGTTTTTGAGCGGTCTGTGCGAGGCGACCCACGGGATGGGCGATGCCGGTTCGCTCAGCCTCGTCTCATTGCGTGCCGAACGGATCACCAATCTTATCCTCGAAAAAAGCCGGCTTACGCCGAAGCTGCCGCACGCAATCCCCTACGCCCCGGCTCTCGCCTTGTCGCCTACCGGTTGAAGATATCAAGAAGGAGGACGCATGATGAACCCAACTCAACTAGTCCAACGCGCCCCTGTTGAAGCTAAATTGGCAACAATAGGAACGAAGACGCCGGAAAACGAAACCACCGCCCAGACGGCGCGGCGGCGCATTCGACAGGGACAAGAGAGTGGCCAGACCTCCGGGATGGCGCCGGGATTTGTCCAGGGTAATGTGGTGATCCTTCCTGCCGACTGGGCAGGAGATTTCCTGCGTTTCTGCCAGGCCAATCCAAAGCCCTGCCCACTTCTCGCCGTTTCCGATCCCGGCAACCCCAGGCTGCCCACACTGGGTGCCGACATCGACATCCGCACGGACCTGCCGCGGTATGTGCTGTTCCGGGATGGCGAACCGGACGGCGATCCCGCATTCGGCGAAGTCGTCGACATCCGCGAGCACTGGCGCGATGACTTCGTGACGTTTGTCCTCGGCTGCTCATTCTCGTTCGAAGAAGATCTGATCGCCGATGGCGTGCCGGTTCGCCACATCGGACTGGGGCGGAACGTACCGATGTACCGGACGTCGATCCCATGTACCGGCGCCGGCCGGTTCCAGAGCGACATGGTCGTCAGCATGCGGCCGCTGACGCCCAAGGACGCAATTCGCGCCATTCAGCTTACGTCCCGTTTCCCCTCCGTGCATGGCGCCCCGGTGCATTTCGGCGATCCGCGTGCGATCGGCATCGGCGATCTGCAGCAACCCGATTTCGGGGATCCGGTGCCTGTCGATGCGGCAGAGGTACCGGTGTTCTGGGCCTGTGGCTGCACGCCGCAACTCGCCATCCGTGCCGCCCGCCCGCCGATCGCCATCATGCACAGCCCAGGGTGCATGCTCATTACCGACCTGCGGAATACTCACCTATCGGTAATTTGAGCATAGAATGTCTCCCTGTCCCGCGCGCGGGACAGGGAGACGGTCACGGGGCGCGGGTGCGGCCGGGTGTCATGAGGACCGCGGCAACCCCCAGGACCGAAACAGCGAGACCACCCGCAGACAGCGCAGACGGTATTTCGTCGAGCAGAAATACGGCTTCGATGGTCGAGATCACCGGAGCGAGCGCGGCAAAAGACGCGCCGATCGCTGCCCCCAACAGCGATATCGCCCTGCTATAGAAATATAAGGCGACCACGGACATCAGAATGCCCTGGTAGATCACTTGCCCGACGATCGCTTGCCAGGGATGGGAAACCAGCTCGAATCCCCTGAAGTAAAGGTACAATGGGCAGTAGATCAAAAACGATGCGGCGGAAACAAAGCCTGTCGCGGTGAAAGCGCTGATATTCGACTGCTTTACCGCCACGGTGTAGATCGCCCAAAGAAATCCGCCCGTGATGAACCATCCGACTGCGCTGGCGATACCGTCCCCCTGGGCCATGAATTCGGTGGCGGCAACTCCGCTGCCGACGACTAAATACGATAACAAATCGCTTTTCCAAAAAACAATAAAAACTTTCAAGAGCATGGTGCCAAGGAAGGCAGAAAACATGACCATGGTGGTGGGAGTGAGCACCGCGAATAGCGCGGCCGGTGCACGCGTCAACCCGTAGCCGACGACGAGGAGGTAGGGCGCCCCAAGGCCGACAGTTAGCAGCGCCGTAAGCTTTAAGCTTGGGCGATCGGACCTGAAGAGAGCGGGCAAGGTGACGAGTGTGGCGATCGTGAAGCGAATGAACGTGATGTCGTACATATCGAGGCTGGTCCGCACCACACCAAACCGCGTGATCACCGGGAAGCCGCCCCAAACAACCGCGGCGACCAATCCACAAAGCAAACCCCGTATTCGATCCGATTTCACAGAGCTGTCCCCCTTGTCGGTTCACTCGACCGGCTCTAAGCAGCTTTAGGTTGAAGCGGAAGGTATCGGAGTGAAACCAATTTGGGAATTCCGCGCCCTCAGAAATCTGCAACGCGTGCTAGGCTGCCGTACTGGAATCTTTCTGGCGCATCGGAGCGACCGCCGAGGGAAGCTGCGTCAAGCGGTACTGGCCAGGACGCTGTCCGAATTCGGAACTGAACGCCCGGGACAAGTGCGAGGCATCGCTGAACCCCGTCAATTCGGCGATGTGCCCCAACTTGAAGGCCGATTCCTTGAGCAGGTGACGAGCGACGTGGACTCGAATTTTAGTCAAGTACTCCCTGCTGGAAAGTCCAAGCTCGCCGCGAAACAGATGGGCAAGATGACTGAACGAGATGCCGGCTTCCCGAACGAGTTCGCGGCTTCGGAACGATCGGGCATATTCGGAACGAATGAAATCGACGGCGGCGAGGACCGATGGGGTAAGCGCAAGCGAAGTCAGAACACCTGTGGCGCCGATGGCTTTGAGCAGATCCTCGAGCTTCAGCGGCAGGCTCAATACGACTCTCAGGCCGTGGTAACCGCTTGTCGCAAAGCCACTGAGCCAAAGCTCCTCCGGCGCGATGACGATGGTTGGAGATCGCGCGTGCCGAGCCGAGACGATTTGAAGAACGGAGAGACCTGCCAAGGCGCCATTGGCGAGATCGATAATCGTGAGCGCGGGTGCTATGGCCGCAAGCAGCGAAATCGCAGTGACCTGGCTGGACGCGGGGTGCACCGCCGCTCTTTCGCCGAACAGCACGCCGAGCGTGGCAAGGGTTCCGAGATCTGAACTGAAGACAAGGAAGTCGGGCTTGTTGCCTGTCGAGGCAGACTCACCAGTTGCGACCGGCCTATCTTTTCGATTGTCCAACCGCTTCGCGTTGGCAGTCAGGGCTTCTCTCATGATGTCCTCACGGCTGTACCCGATCGTCAAAACGTTCGATATCAAGGAAAAGAAATCCCGCGCTCGGAATCCCTGCAGGAGCTTTGATCGAAAGCTCCGAGCGGACCAGCGAAGCGCGCCGCGGTGAAGCTGCCATTCCGACGGCGGCCCGCTTCAGCCTGCGATCGTTGTGGTCATGATCCAGGAGACCAGCGGCTGTGAGGAAGCCGATGTAAGTGCGGTCATTGTCATTTGTGTGCAGATGTCCTGACGCCCGGCTGAATAGGCCCGGCCTGTCACGACAGAAAGATCGAACGCCTGACTCGTATTGTCGTCCAAACATCGCCGCAGAGGCCATTGCGCCAGTCCTTCAGTGAGAGTCGGCGGTTCTACCTAGAATAGAGTCAGCCCCGCAATCCTAACCTCCAATTGTGTCAATCCAATGGTTAAGTGGTGAAACTACTTGATTAACCTGCTGGAATAGGTTCATGCCGAAGAATGCTCCTTATACCTAAGGTTGATAAATGCTTCCTGATTTAGGACTGTGGAAGAATTGCACTGCATGATCCAGACTCGAGGGTTTTTTTGGCGCGCAGACGAATAATGACGTCGATGCGGGCGATCTCGTAGCCCCCCGGCGGGATCGGCATCTCCGAGACAACCACATCGGCATCGGAAATGTCACAGAGCAAATTTCCGCCTTCCGCCACGAAATGATGATGATGCGAGGTGTTGGTGTCGAAGTATTTTGTCGCCCTGTCGACCGCAATTCGCCGCAGCAGCCCGGCCTCCGCGAACTGAGTTAGGGTGGTGTAGACTGTGGCGAGGGATACGAATGCTTTAGCGTCGGTCGCTTCGCGGTGGAGCATCTCCGCTGTGAGATGGCGGTTGCCCCGGGCAAACAGGATAGATCCCAGCGAAATACGCTGAGGCGTCGGGCGAAGCCCGGCTTCCCGCAACAACGTCTCGATCTCGCGGCGGGTGCCGCTCATCGACTGCCTTGAACGCGAAGGGAATGATGCCCGCATCCCAACCAACACTTACGGCCGACGTACCGTCCGTTTGGTTAACGCGGCAGGTACGCGCCGGCTTGAGGACTGAGTAGTCGATGAAGAAACGATCCGCCAACCGCCGCAGCGGCAGTCGCCGTTCATCTCATCTGTCAACGTTTTCGGTGCTGATTCTGATCGCTTATCGGCGTTTTACTCAATGGACGAGCGTCTCGTCCGCATGGATGGCGCCCTGATATAAATGCAGAATCCGATGCATCGTGGACCATCGCTCCGGCGCATTGCGGGCCACTCATGCGGGGGGAAAGAACGAAAGCGCGGGGCTTGGCGAATGTGCGGCTTAATACCCGAACTGCTCGCTCAGAATTCGCTCTTCCAGGCTGTGGCCGGGGTCGAACAGCATCCGCATTGATATGGTCTTGTCCGAGATGACTTCGACCCGGCGCACGTCGCGTGCCTCGTCATGGTCGGCTACCGCGGCGACGGGACGCTTTTCACCTTCGAGCACTTCGATCACGACAAAGGCGGTGTTGGGAAGCAGGGCGCCGCGCCAGCGCCGTGGCCGGAATGCGCTGATCGGCGTCAGTGCCAGCAGCGCGGCGTTGATGGGCAGGATCGGTCCCTGGGCCGAAAGATTGTATGCCGTCGATCCGGCGGGGGTCGCCACCATGATGCCGTCCGCGACCAACTCCTTCATGCGCTCGCGCTCGTCGATCAGGATGCGCAAACGAGCGGCCTGATGGGTCTGACGAAACAGCGAAACTTCATTGATGGCGTGATGCAGGTGGATCTCGCCGTGCACGTCGGTGGCGCGCATCAGCAAGGGATTGATCTCGGTGTCGCGTGCAGCCGCAAGGCGGGCATGCAAATCATGGGTGCTGAATTCGTTCATCAGGAAGCCGACGGTGCCGCGGTGCATGCCGTAGATCGGCTTTCCCGAGCGCATGTGCCGGTGCAGCGTCTGCAGCATCAAGCCGTCGCCGCCGAGCGCCACCACGATGTCGGCATCGCCGGGTTCGTGATTGCCATAGGCCCGGATAAGCTGGGCCAGCGCCTGCTGGGCTTCCGCGCCGGGGCTCGCGACGAAGGCGATCCGGTCATATCGATTTGGCGTGGTCATTGGGCTGAAATCATTCGGGATCGCGGGCTCTTGTCGGCGCGAAGGGAAGGGCGGTGCAGTGGTCGTCTAACCGATCTTTGCCGCGCTTGTCGAGATAAGTCGAGACAGGCACGCAGCGAGTTGACCATGCGCCCGCGTCGGTCAGCCGCTTGCCGTATCTGCGGACAAAACAAAGCCGGCGCAGCTTACGGCCGCGCCGGCTTCAACGGGCGTCGCAAGGATCAGTAAACGAGGCCGGTGCCCGGCGGCTTTTCAAGTGCCGACGCCAGCGACCTGTATTCCTCCGACGCCGTACCGCTGATCGCCGCGATCCGGCTCAAGTGATATTGCGCCTGCTCGCGGTTGCCTTGCTCGACCTGCCACAGCCCGTAATACTGCCAGGTTTTGACGTGGTCCGGATCGGCTTTTAGCGCGCGCTCATACCAGATCTGCGACACTTTGTAGTCGCCTAGCTTGCGGTAGGAGTATCCGATCAGGTTGGCGACCGCGGCGCTGTCGTCATGACCGAGCGCCTTCAACTGCTCGATGGCGGCAGCATAGTCGTGGCGGTCGTAGATCGTGGCATAGGCCGCACGGTATCCTTGCGTAAATGCCGCGCCGCTGATGCCGAAACCATTCTCGCTGGTTTTCTTTTTCTTCTTGGAGTCCGACGGCGGCGGATCGGCGTCGGGCGCGGCATAGGCGAGCACGGGTGCTGCGGCCACCGCCATTGAAAGCATTGCCAGCGTCAAAAGCCTGATCGCAAATCTGCTCATGCGTCTCTCCTGTTTCCGGTGGGGCAATCCTATACCCGAGCCTGCCGATTTGAACACCCGGTCGGCCCCAACATTCCCTGAATCGGTGAAAATCGGAACGGGGATTTCGTCTCATCCGTCGTTGCGAGGCGCGTAGCAACATCGCAACTTAGCGTCATTCCTGACGCTTTGGATTGTTTCGCTGAACATGACGAACATGTCATCCAGATGAACGAAGTCCACCGCCCGGCTTCAGGGCGGGTTCAGCGCACGGCCGTTAGCGTGGCCCGACGATCGACCAGCCCGGCCATTCGGCCGTCAGCTTTGCGATCGCCCGAAGGAGACACCCATGATCAAGACCATTTCCGCGGCACTGCTCGCGGTTTCCGTTCTGGCCGCCCCCGCAATGGCCGGCACCGCCAAAACCCACGCCGCCCCGGCGATCAAATCCGTGCAGGCCAAGCCAAGCGTGCTCAACGCCAACGCTAAAATGGGCCATCATCATCGGCACGGCCATCATCGCCGTCATTATCGTCATCACCGCTGACCGATTCCGTGGCCGCGGCCTGATCCGCATTGCCCCGCCGCGGCGATGGATACGGCCCGGCCTGCACCATTGCTTCGCCGATGGTGCAGCCGGTGCTATGCTGTACGCCCCAAGTCGTGGCCTCGCGCCGAGAAGTCGATTCCAATTTGCGCGCGAACCCTTTAAGGGTTCTGGAGTTTGGCTTCGAAAGACGGTCGTACGTGAAGAATTCGGCAAAGCACGCCGTTATATTGCTGCTGCCCTTGGCGCTGGCGGCCTGTGCCGGCGATGGCCAGAACGGCATCACCTATACCGACGATCGCGGCGTCGCCAACCAGCCCTATCCCGCCAACTATCGCCCCGAATTGCTCGCCTTCATGAAAACCTACCTTAACAACCCGGTGGGCGTGAAGGATGCTGCCATGGCAGAGCCGGTGCAGCGTACCGCCGGCGGGCGGCTGCGCTACGTGGTTTGCCTGCGCTACGACGCAAAGGACAGGGACGGCCGCTATCTGGGCTTGCGCGAGCGCGCCGTGCTGTTTGTCGATGCGCGGCTCGACCGTATTGTCGAAGACCCCGGCGAGTTTTGTGCCGGCGCCGCCTACGCGCCGTTCCCCGACCTTGAGAAGATGACGCGATAGTTTCGTCCGCCTTCGCCGGACGACAAGGTTTCCGACGCCGAGCGTTGTCAGAATCATTTTTCAGTTCGACGTGAACCTGAACGCAAGCATCGGCGACTTATCTTGGCGGCAATGGGCCAGGTGTCCGATTGGATGGAACCCCACTGTGGCGACTTTGTCACAATGCGGACATCTCTTGCTCCGGCGCTGCCGCGAAGCAACCAAACTGAGACCACGTTGTTTGTCGAGGGTCAAACAACGTAAGATGGGGAACGGACATGAAAAAATTCTTGCTTGGCGCAGCAGTCTTGGTTGCATTCGCGGCTCCGGCGTGGTCGGCCGATCTCGGCGCGCGGCCCTATGCCAAGGCCCCCGCCTATACAGCACCGCAGGTGGTCTACAATTGGACCGGCTTCTACGTCGGCGGCCATGTCGGCGGGGCTTTTGCCGGCGACAACAGTCTTGCCGGTAATGAGGGCCGCTTCTTTGGCGGCGTGCAGGGCGGCTTCGATTACCAATTCGCAGGCAACTGGGTGGTCGGCGCCGAGGCGCAGTACTCCTGGCTTGCCAACCACACCAACAATGGCTTGCTGTTCCCGGGCGGCACCCTGGTAACCGCCAATAGCGATCAGCTGGGTTCGGTCACCGGCCGGCTCGGCTACGCCGTGGGGCCTGCGCTGCTGTACGGCAAGGGCGGTTACGCTTGGCGCGACAATAACAACCTCGCCGCAACCGTTGCCGGTGTGCCGGCGGCCTTTACGACCGACGGCAATCGCCGCGACGGCTATACGGTGGGTGCGGGGCTGGAATACATGTTTGCGCCGAACTGGTCGGCCAAGCTGGAGTACCAGTACTACAACTTCGGCAAAACCACCTTCACCACCGGGCCGGCCGATATTGTTGGCGCTCGTTTCCGCGACGACGAGCACACCGTCAAGGCCGGTCTGAACTATCGCTTCGGCTGGGGCGGCCCGGTGGTTGCGAAGTATTAAGTTACGGCGCACGCCCCCACTTTTGGCATGCCATTCGAAAGGCCGGCTCCCAAGCCGGCCTTTTTGCATGTTCGCGGGGGTTGAACCGGAAGAGCGCAGCAAAATATTTACGGGCAGGTGGAACGAACGCGTGACCTCGGTATTGTGGCGGTGCGGCTGATGGACACCGAACATGCGTGCAACTGTGTTGGGGCTTATGATATCGACGGCCGCCCTGCCGTGCCTAGCCCAGACGATCCTCAAATCCGAACCGCTGATGTTGGCCCCTTACGAATTTGTGTTCGTGCAGGACGCGACCTGTCCCGCAGGTAAGGTGCTCAAGGTCACCGGGGCCATCCGTGGTCTGCACCGCAAGAAGGTGTGCGTGACGCTCGGGCTGGAGCAGGCGACGCTATCCGCGGCGACGCCCTAGGATAGTCGCCGTGCCGTCTGAAGGTTGGCTGCGACGCCGGCTTTCACCGGGCAAAGATCGGTGATGGCCCTCCGCCTTCAGGGCGACAAGCTCTCACGTATCCAGCTGAAATTCCAGCTGATGGTCGCGCTCGGCGTCGGCCCGATTCCGTTCCGGATTTTCCTGTGAATCGGCCGGGCAGGACTTGATCTCGTAATTATTGTCCAGAATCGGCCGCGGATGCGGCTTTTCTTCCTCGGACACCACGTCGACCACAAGCCCGCTGTGGTTGGCGAGTTTCCAGACATCCGCCTCGGTCGGATAGGCCTTGCTCAACTGGGCCTCGTTGCAGAACAGCGCGTAGGGCATCGGATTCCCTCCGGTAAAAAGTCTTAACGCGCAACGCCGGTTTGGGTTTCAGGGCGGGGCAAGAGGCAAGGGGACCGGAGGGCGTTCGGGCAGGATCGCCGAGTCGTAAACGAGTCCTGAATCAGCAAAAAAATATTGCGCGGGACTCCGCAGCTAGAATCGCCGGATGTTTTGCAGGCCATGAAAACGATCCTTGCAACCAGCCGCGACCGGGTGCATCTCGCACTCATATTGGCGCTGCTTGCGGCCTGCTCGGTCAACCTGATGCTGGTGTGCGCATAGCTGTAGCGGCCGAAGCGTTCGGAACGCCATCATGCCCTCCAAATATCGCCGCAATACTGTTCGATCCTGACGCCGTCGATATTCGCTGAGTGGGGACTGATGCATGCGAATACTCGTCGTGGGGCGTTCCGCGTAAAAATCGACGCTCGTCTTAGCCCTTGCGGGTGACGATGACGCCTGTCCACAATCTGGAAACCCTGTTCAGGGAGACCGATCATGAAGGATGCCACCAGAAAGGCAGCCTTGGGAGCGTTTGCGCAAATTCTGGCGGTGACGGCCATGCTGGTCATCGCCAGCTTTATCTTTTATGTGCGATGAGTGATGATCGTCATTGCCGGGCACGTTGCCATGCCGGCGGGATGATGAACGATCGGTGTGCATAGCGAAATGCGAATCTTTGCGCTGTCCGACATCCACGTCGACTACGAGGTCAATACCCAATGGGTAGCGTCGCTTTCGCACGATGATTATGTGGATGACGTGCTGATCCTGGCTGGTGACGTTTCCGATTCAATGGCGCGGCTGGAGTGGTGCCTGGGCCAGTTTGCAATGCGTTTCAAGAAAGTGCTTTTCATTCCGGGAAATCACGACGTCTGGGTTATCCGGGGCGGCCCTTACGTCGATTCGCTGGATAAATTCCACCGCGTGTGCGAGGTTGCCGGGCAGAGCGGGGTGTCGATGGCGCCCTACCATCATCGCGACGTCAGCATCGTTCCGTTGCTCGGGTGGTATGATTTTTCGTTCGGGCTGCCGGACGCCGACCTGCAGCGCTCGTGGATGGATTTTCGCGCGTGTCGATGGCCGGGCTCCTGGACTGTAGGAGATGTGACGTCGCATTTTCTGCAGATGAACGGCTACAGACGGCGCGACGATACCGAAACGATCATTTCATTTTCGCATTTCATGCCGCGCATCGATTTGATGCCGCAGTCCGTTTCCGAACAGACCCGCCGGCTTTTCCCGGTTCTGGGAAGCGAGCGGCTGCAACTGCAGGTGCAGCAGCTGCGATCGGTCATTCATGTTTACGGGCATAGCCATCTCAATCGTCGCGAGCAGCGCGGCGGGACCTTGTATGTCAACAATGCCTATGGATATCCGTCGGAAACAAGGATTGCGGCGAAGACGCTTTACTGCGTCCATGAAATTTCCTGAGCGGTTCGGCGCATGCAGCCCTGGCCGTCAGCGAACTCCCCGCCGGATCTGGTTTTATCGCCCGATCGGGTCGATCTGTGGTTTGTCTTCACCGACCAGGAGGCGGCCCCCGAACTTGCGGCGCGCTATCGCGCGCTCCTCACCGAGCAGGAACGCGGGCAGCAGCAGCGGTTTTATTTCGCCAGAGATCGTCACCGCTATTTGCTGACACGGGCGCTGGTGAGGACTGTGCTGTCTCGCTATGCCCCCATTGCTGCGGCGGACTGGCGTTTCGAACCGAGCGCGTATGGAAAGCCGATGATCGTCAACGATCATGACGCGGTGCGGCGTCTGTCGTTCAATATATCGCATACCGAGGGTTTGATCGTGCTGGCGGTGACCGCCGACCGGGCGGTGGGGGTGGACACCGAGCGGACGCAGCGCGACATCGCACTTGAAATCGCCGACCGCTACTTTTCGCCAAGCGAGGTGGCGGCCTTGTATGCGCTGCCGGCGGAGCTGCAGCGCGGACGTTTCCTCGAGCTATGGACGCTAAAGGAGAGCTACATCAAGGCCCGGGGAATAGGGCTGTCGATTCCACTGGGCAAATTCTCGTTCAATCTCGACGGCGAGGGCGAAGCGATCCGGTTCGATGCCGAACTCGGCGATTCTCCGGCGCACTGGCGATTTTACCAGATGCGCCCGTCGGACACCCACACGGCGGCGCTCTGCCTCCAGCGTCACCCGGCGCAGATGCCAAATCTAACGAGCCGGCAACTTGTTCCGCTGGTGGCGGAGCAGTTGATCGACTTTCCAGTGTCGATATTGGGCGCAGCGTGAGCGAAGCCGTTTCGCGCTGATCTAACGTGCGCCATAATAATTGCCACGCTGATAGGGTTGCGCGCCGCCGAGCCGTTACCGATGCGCAGCGTCAGGAATTGTCCGGAGCGCCCGGAGCTTGCGCCGGCCACCGGGTCGCGATGCCGACAAAGCCGACGAATGCGGAGACGTTGATAAGGGCTTCAATCCATTGCATGGCGGACAAACCGGAAGTCGTCCTTTTCGTTCCTGAATAGCAGGGCTGCGTGAATTGCAGCGGTCCCTCGTACTCGCCTCGGTTGAAATCCAAGCGACAGCGGCGCAGCTTGGGGGCGTCATGCGCGCTACCCCTATTCGTAGTATCTTGCAATATGTTCGCTTTATGTTCTATGCTGCGCGCTCCACGGAGGAGGCCATGGACGAACGAAAACAACAGAAAATCATCAGGTTATGGCATCGGCTGCGTCTGCTCGAACGCGAGGGGCAGCCAACCGCCGCCGTCCGCCGGCAGATTGAAAGGGCCTTGGAGGAACGTCATGCAGCTTGAGTATATTCGCGGGGAAATCGAGCGGATGCGCTTTCAGGTCGGCCGCCAGCGCAAGGAAATCAGCCAGCTGCAACAGGCAAAGATCGCGACCGCTCCAGCCGAAGCCCTGCTCGGACGAATGTTGAACAGAATCGACGAATTGTGCGTCGAGCGCGACCGGCTCAGGAAAGAGCAGCCGCGGACGAGAAGCAAGGCTCGCGGCGGGCGGAAGTGATAGGGAGCCCCGCATCATGCTGCCGCTCGGATCGCTGCTCCTGATCGGTTTCGGGCTGCTGGTTGCGGTGACGGTAAGGCGTTGGGCATCCGACGTTAGGACCGCCACCCTGGCGGTCGCCGGCATCGCCAGCGTCCCGGCCGCATTGCTGGGCATCGTCATCATGGGTTTTTCAACGTCGGCAGAAGCTACCCGCAACGGCGCCGTCTTTCTGGCGCTCGGCGTAATCGCCGGCTGCAGCATCACGGCGGCGTTTGTCGTGAGGTTGACGAGGTCCTAATGGTCGCGAGCGCGGCCACCTTGCGCAACGATGCAGCGCTGAATGGTTGCGGCGGCAACGGTCGGCGGGAAACATGGTGCCGGCAGAGAGGATTGAACTCCCGACCTTCGGTTTACAAAACCGCTGCTCTACCGCTGAGCTATGCCGGCTGACGCGTGGCGATCGCGTTCTGTGTATGGCGGCCGGCTGGGCGTCGTCAACACCGGGCCACGCGATTGCTCCCGCAGCTCGTTCGCCGTCATCCTATCGTCCCCTATCAGTGCGTCGGCTCGGCTCTGCAATCATCCCTCGGATTTGGCGCCGCCGCGCTTGCGCAGGGGCTGCAAGCGGAAGTGCGTCCGTCCATGCAAAAAGGGCCGGCACAGGTGCCGGCCCCAGTTTAGGGAGAGAAGTCAGCTTAGATCAGTACTTTGCAACAACGGGTCCACCCCAGTTGAACTTGTAATTCACGCCAACCAGCGCCTGCTGGATGGTCAGACGGGTCGAGATGACTTCCGACGGTGCTCCGGGCGTGAAGGGAGCACCGGTGCCGGCAGCTGCGATGAAGCCTATATCCCGGCGGCCGAAGTCAATGTAATTGTATTCGCCGAATACCGACCAACCCGGCGCGAACATCCATTCGAGGCCGCCGCCGACGGTCCAGCCTTGCCGGTCAACGCCCGTCGCGCTTTCGGACAGCGCGCCGCCCGGTTGGAAGATGTTATGATCGATACGCGCCCAGGCACCGCCGCCCTTGACGTAACCCAAAACCTGCGGAGCAAACAGATAGCCGATGCGGCCGGTTGCGGTGAAGACGTCCCTGGTGCGGTTAACGGAAGTGAATGTAGGGAAGGCAGAGATAGCGTGCGAGCTATCGATATTGCCGAAATCGAACATACCCTGTACGCCGACCACCCAATTTCCGGCAAACTGATAATCGCAGCCGATCTGGGCGCCGCCGATCACATCGGTACCTTCGCTTCTGCCAAAATCCGCAAGCGCAGCTACACCGACCCGGGTACTGCGGGTCTGATTGGTGCGGGCCCAGCCGCCGCCGACGTTGCCGCCGATGTAGCAGCCGGTCCAGTTGTAGACCATGACGGGCGCGGGAGCCGGCGCTTTGGTGTAGCGGGCGGCCATGTCGGCTGCAAAAGCCGGGGCCGAGGCCGCGATGGCGATTGCCGCGATCGAACCTGTCAGGAATTTGTTCATGTGAAGTCCCCAGTAAAGTAAATTCAGCGCATCGGTGCGATGACCGAACCATACAGCAAATGCCGCAAAACGCTGTCACCGGGATGCCACAGTCGCCAGCATTCGAACTGCATGCGGTAAGTATTGAAAAATATAAGCATATGATTTTACATAGGATTTCAGTCGAGCCGTTTCGGCAAAACAGGATTTGTGGCTGACGGACCACAAGCGGG
The DNA here is from genome assembly GCF_964252615.1 of uncultured Bradyrhizobium sp. Classification (NCBI taxonomy): domain Bacteria; kingdom Pseudomonadati; phylum Pseudomonadota; class Alphaproteobacteria; order Hyphomicrobiales; family Nitrobacteraceae; genus Bradyrhizobium; species uncultured Bradyrhizobium sp. The sequence continues at coordinate 97,259 of NZ_CAXUNQ010000008.1, read as the reverse complement.
CATTCCCCGATTGGACGTTGATATCAAGGTGGCTTTCATCCCGACCACGCCGGCCACTCCGATCGGGCGTGAGTCGCACTTCCGGCGCAGCGCAGTCCGCAAATTACGCTCCGCGTCCGCGCGGTGAACCGCCGCTCCACGTTAACATTTCCATAGTGCGGTCGGAGCAATTGAGCGCCGGCAAATCCTTACGCGTTAGGCTTACCCGCAGTTCGGGCAGCGGCTTTAACCCCTGACGTGATGTGTTCGATTAGAGTGCGGGCGTGAATGTGGGATCCTGAAACGATGCGTGCGATACCAGCCCTGTTGCTTCTGATCGGGACGATGTCGCCGGCTTCCGCCAATGACGGATTTTCCATCGTCGTTCCCGGCCGCGCCGATGTGCCCATCATCATCAATGGCGTCGATGCCTCGTGGGCAGTGGTGGAAAGCGACTGGGGCCTTGCCAAAAACATGCATATGCAGCCGACCGTCTATGGCGGACGCGCCGTGGATCCGACGCCTCGGGCCGGTCACTATTACCCAAGCGCCGGTCACATGCCGGGATACGGGCGTATCGAAATCCAGCCGCCCGCCAACCGCCGGCTGCCGCGCCCGGCGGAAGGGTTCCACCAATCCTGGTCCGCACATTCCACGCCGCAGCCGGCGCAGAGCGACATCCCGGCCGATCCGCCGGCGGTCATCGTCGCGCCCGAAACCGGCGCCGGGACGCGCCAGGAATTTCGGCATCGACCTCCCAGGAAGTTTCGACACTAAACCCCGTAAAGAAAAAACAGCGACAGGAGAGAGTAATGCGTCAGATGATTTCAGGATTGATCGCGGCAGCCGCCGTCATGACCGTCAGTGCCGCGCCGGCATCGGCATGCGGCGGCGGGCTGTTCAGTTCGTGCTCGCCGTGCGGCCAGGCTTATGTCAGCCCGTGCGCGCAGAGTTATGCCCCGGCACTCAATTTCGCCAACGGATGCGGCGGTTGCGGCGGCAGTTATGGTTATGCCGGCTATGAGCGGCTGCCCGAGCTTTCGCCGCAATACTACCACGTCAATCAGGGTCCGACCTATACCGGTCCCGGCAGCTTCGCGCCTTATCCGACCTATCGGGAAAACGCCCCATACGGGTGGGGTTACGGCGGTACCGGTTATGGCGGCAGTTACGGTTACGGGGGCGGCGTTACCTATGGCGGCGCCGCCGTCAGCTATGCACCGCGTCCCTACTATCGACCCTGGCGTGCGCGCGTCGGTTATGGCTACGGCGTGCGATCCGGCTACCGTTACGGCGGCTATGGCATCGGCCGCGGTTATGGCGTTCGCCCCGGTATGGGTTACGGCGGCCACCGTTATGGCGTGGCGCGGAGCTTCGGCATCGGCCGCGGCTATGGCCACGGAATGCGACGCTTCTGATCCGGAATTCGTTTGAAAAAACCAGCGTCCGTTCGCCTCGATGCGAACGGGCGTTGTCGTTTGTGCAAATGCCGATATGCATCGGGCGATCGTCCCGCCTTGCAGGGGAGATGGTTTATCCCATCAGGCCGACCCGGCTGGCGCCGATATAAAGCGCCAGCACTGCGGCGTTCGAGACATTGAGGCTTTTGATTTCGCCGGGCATGTCGAGCCGCGCCACCACGCTGCAGGTTTCCCGCGTAAGCTGCCGCAAGCCCTTGCCTTCGGCGCCGAGCACCAGCGCCAGCGGCTGTCGTAATTCCACAGCGCCGAGATTTTCGCTGCCTTCGCTGTCGAGGCCGACGGTCATGAAGCCGACGTCGTTCAGTTCGGTCAGCGCTCGCGCCAGATTCTGCACCGTGACCATCGGCACCAGTTCCAGCGCCCCGGATGCGGACTTTGCCAATACGCCGGTGGCCTCGGGGCTGTGACGCGCGGTGGTGACGATCGCCTGGACCGCGAACGCCGCCGCCGAGCGCAGGATGGCGCCGACATTGTGCGGATCGGTGATCTGGTCGAGCACCAGCACGATGCCCTGTTGCGCCAGCATGTCGAGTTCGGGCTGCTCCAGCGGATCGGCCTCGGCCAGCAGGCCCTGGTGCACGGCGTCGGGTCCGAGGCGCTGATCGATCAGGCCGGGGCGGACGATCTCCGGCGCGACGCGGGTGGCGATGTTTTCGTCCGCAAGCCGCCGTGCGGCGTTTTCGGTCAGCAGCAGCTTCCGAATATTGCGCTGCGGGTTGGCCAGTGCCGCCGCCACCGTATGCCAGCCATACAGGATAGCGGGACCATCGGCACGCGGCTCGCGGTCGCGCCAGGCCGGCCGCCGCCCGTTGTCGCGCCCTTTGCCCCGCGCACGCTGAAAGCGCGGCTTTTTATCGCGATCGCTCATGCGTGGTTGTCTCACGGGTTCCGGATAATGGCAATTTTCGGGCCCGGCCCTGTATCGGCACCAAGGCGCGGTTTTGCGGCCCGCCTTGGTTGACTTTGCCCGGCCGATCCCCCCATAAACGCGCCGACCGGGAGCCCGCCATCGGCAACCGGTTTTAACGCCATCGAAAGCCGTGTCGCCGTTTTCTGCGGATCAGGCCGCGATGAAGTTGAGCGGGGGAGTGTCCCGAGTGGCAAAGGGAGCTGACTGTAAATCAGCCGTCTTATGACTTCGAAGGTTCGAGTCCTTCTTCCCCCACCAAATTTCTGATCATGAAATAGTTTTCGGTTAGCCCGCATCCGGCACAGCGCATCCCGAACGTTTCCAAAGCAGCGCCGACAAAGCCGCCGAAACGGGTCCTGCGATCGAACCAGACTGCGGGCTCGCCAAAAGACACACTGGCCTATCCAGCCATATGAAGAACCCGTTCCGGATTCGCTTTTTACGTCGATCGAACAGCTATTGCGCCCGCAAACAGTAGCGATAAATCGGCTGGTGCCAACTTCCAACCCTATTCCCGCGACGCAGAACGTTTGTCCGAAAATTTGGTGGCGAATGTTGATAGCAAAGCCGCCAAGGCGCAGCCTGCGATAATTCCAACTGACAGGTCATAAGCCAAAGTCAGCAGAAAGGTGGCGAGCAAGACGGAAGCGGACTGCCACTGCCGGAGAAGCCGGCTGAACTCACGTGCTTCGGCCATATTCCAGGAAACAACCACAAGAACACCGGCGAGCGCAGCCAGTGGAATATAGCCCGCCAGTGGAGCTGCCAATAGAATGAAAACGAGCAGGAATGCCGCGTGCATGATTCCCGCCAGCGGGCTGCAAGCACCTGCGCGGATGTTCGTCGCCGTTCTGGCGATCGTGCCGGTAACGCTGATGCCGCCAAAGCAGGCCGAGACAATGTTTGCGATGCCTTGCGCGACAAGCTCCATGTTGTAGCGGTGCTTTCGCCCGGTCATTCCATCGGCGACCTTGGCGGAAAGCAGGCTTTCGATTCCTCCGAGCAAAGTGAAGGAAAATACAACTGGGGCAAGCTGGATTAGCGATCCCGGCGTAAGGACCGGTACGGCAAAAGCGGGTAGTCCCCTGGCAATATCCCCGAAATGGCTGTTAATCGTCTCCACCGACAAATGAAACGATGCGGCGAGCACCGACGCCAGCACCACGGCGATGAGCATGCCCGGCCAGGACGGACGATATCGTCGTAGAAAAAAGATCAGGAGAACCGATCCCACCCCAAGTGATACGGCTTGGGGATCGAGGGTGGCGACTTCAGAGGTCAGCATTGCAAGTTTTGGTAAGAGCGGACCGGGTTCAGGCCCGGACAGGTGAAAACCGCCCAAATCCTTCAACTGGCTCGCAAGGATCGTGACGGCGATCCCGCATGTGAAACCTACCGTCGCCGCATGCGGAATGAACCGGATTAAAGACCCCAGCCGCGACAGTCCGACCAATGTCAGTGTGATGCCGGACAGGAGAACCGTGGCCAGCAGCCCTTCCACGCCGAACCTGGCCACCGTCGACGCCACAAGCACGATGAAGGCGCCTGCCGGCCCTCCGATCTGAAAGCGGCTTCCGCCCAGCGCAGAAACCAGAAACCCGCCGATGATTGCCGTATACACGCCTCGGTCTGGAGAAACACCTGACGCAACAGCGATCGCCATCGAAAGCGGCAGGGCGACGACTGCCACCGTCAGCCCCGCCATTGCATCTTTTTTCAGAAAGGCCGCGTTGTAGCCTTCGCCGAGAACTGTCAGCAGTTTTGGCTTGTAAAGGTGTGAGGTAGCAGAGCCGTCGGGCATAGGGAGCGGACCGGTGCGGGCGAGGTCATTGCAGTTCGGCGCCAGGAATACGCCGAAATTGAGTAGGCTAAGACGCCAGGTTGAAACGTGCGTAGGCTTACGCATCCATGGTGCGCAGTCGCTGCCGGTTGCGAAGCACGATCTGGCGGGCGCCGGAAAATCCCAGGACGCCCTCACTGTGCAGTTGAGAAAGGGTCCGTGACACCGTTTCGAGGGTGAGTCCCAGATAGTCGCCGATGTCCCTGCGGCACATCGGAAGCGCCATCATGCCGGTCTTGGCCAGACGGCGATCCATCTCCAGCAGAAAGCTTGCGACGCGTTCCATCGCATTCTTGCAACCGAGAAGCAGCATGTGATCTTCGGCATGCCGTAGCTCGCCGGCGGTCATGGCCCAGAGACTCCGCGCAACCTGAACCGTGACACCGGCTGCCTGCTCAAGGCTCCGGCGCTTCACCAGCCGAACGGTGGTATCGGAGACCGCTTCGGCGGTCAGCCGATGGGCCGGCCCGGACTCCAGCCCGAAGATATCGCCAGGAAGGTAGAATGCGCCGATTTGGCGCCGACCGTCCGAGAGCAGCTTGTAACTTCGGACCGATCCGCGAATGACCTGATAGACATAGTCCGACGGCTCGCTCTCTCCGTAAATTTCTTCATCCTTTTTGTACGAAAATTCTGTGGCGATCACTCCTGAACAGGTGGCGATGATGCTGAACTGGTCGCTCGATGCGGCCATCGGTTCGCGGGGAGCGTCGAGAATCTGAGTTGCCGGGGGAGTGATCGTCTGGGGGTGCATTGCCATCTCCTCAATGCGGGATGGCCTGGGTGTACAGAGGATGTTTGTTCCTGAATATCTCGGTCGATATCCTAAGGGGCCCTACCTAAGGGGTTTTACGGAGACGATCTGCGATTGTTTCACCGCTGAGTTTGTTGCTGCAAGGTCCGGATTGATGGCCGATCGAACGCACTCCACCAGGCTGTCTTGAAGATTGGGCTTCAAAAGTACCTGCCGCACCCCGGCCGAGCCGGCTTTCGCCTCGATATTATCATCCGGATAACCCGTAATCAGGACGATCGGCGTGGCGACGCCCCTGCCGCGTAGCCCGCTGGCCAGCTCCAATCCGTCGATTCCAGCCATCTTGTAGTCCACAACAAGGCAATCTGCGCCGTCCCGGGCAGAAGACCAGAGCAACGCCGACCCGTTGCGGAATGTGCGGACGTCGAAACCTTCGGCTTCCAACAGGAATCGCAACGACGAAAGCACGTCGTGGTCGTCGTCGACGACGTAAATCAGCGGTTTCTTGGCTGGAGGATCGATCTCGGCGTGGCCGGATCCGGTCTGACAAGTATCCATCATCTTGGCAGGATAGCCGGTTGTCCTCGCACCGAATTGACCTGGCTCAATCCTTGAGGACGCCGGCCTTGATCGCAAATCTGACAAGTTCGGAAAGATTACCCGCCTGCATCTTGGTCATAACGTTAGCGCGATACACCTCAACCGTGCGCGGGCTTATATCGTATTCCCTGGCGATCACCTTGTTCGACTGACCCGCCACCAAGCCCTGCATCACCTGGCGTTCCCGCCCGGTGAGGGAGGCCACTCGAGTTGCCATCTCGGCTGCAACAGCGTCGCCTTTCTCGCCGCTCTCGTTTTGCGAGAGAGCGGTTTCGATCATGCCGATCAGCCGCTGATCTTCGAAAGGCTTTTCAAGAAAATCGAGTGCGCCGAGCTTCATGGCTTCCACGGCGAGGGGAACGTCGCCATGGCCGGTCATCACGATGACCGGCAGCTTTCGGGCGTCGGGGCCGGCGTTCACCTGGCGAAGGAGCTCAATGCCGTCGATGCCAGGCATGCGAACGTCCGTGACCACGCAGCCGAATGCCAAGCCCGGAAGTTCGTTCAGGAAAAGCTGCGCGGAATCGAAAAGGCGCACGCTGAAGCCGGCGGAACCCAGCAGGAAATCCAGCGAGTCGCGCATCGCCGCATCGTCGTCGACGACATACACTCTACCGTTCGACGACATCGGTCACTTCCTTGGCGGACGCCGCGGGCAAGGTGAAGCGAAACGTCGCGCCGCCGGCTCCGTTGGTTTCGGCCCACATCCGCCCGCCGTGGGTGTCGATGATCGTCCGGCTTATCGAAAGCCCGACGCCCATTCCTGTCTCCTTGGTCGTAAAGAAGGGCTGAAACAGATTTGCCTGGCCGGTTTCACCAAATCCGTGCCCGGTGTCGGATACCGCGATTTCAATCATGTCATCCGCTGCCCTGGCGTTCGTAGCGATCAGCTCACGGTGGGTCGAGCCAGCCATCGCTTCCAGCGCATTGCGGAAAAGATTGACCAGGACCTGCTGGATCTGAACCCTGTCGGCAAGCACCAGATCGCATGTCGGATCCAGATTGAACCGCAGCAGTACGCCTTGTTCGCGAGCACCGGTGAGTCCGAGCGCGCCGGCCTCTTCCAGCAACTTCGACAGACTTTCCACTCGCTTTTCGGATGCTTCCCGCGCGACGAAATTACGCAACCGCCTGATGATATCGCCGGCGCGGATGGCCTGCTCGGCGGCCCGATCGAGGGCGGCCCCGATCTTGGGAGCGTTGAGGTCGGTGCTCGCCGCCAGCAGGCGGCGCGATCCCTTCATGTAGTTGCTGATGGCCGAAAGCGGCTGATTGAGTTCGTGGGCGAGGGCAGATGCCATCTCTCCCATCGCGCTGAGACGGGACACGTGAACCAGTTCGGACTGCAGCTCCTGCAATCTTGCCTGGGTCTGTTGCTGCTCCGTGAGGTCGCGCACGAAGCCCGTGAAGTACGGCTGCCCGCCGGATTGCATTTCGCCGATCGTGAGGTGCATCGGAAACGTGGTGCCGTCCTTGCGCATGCCGGTGACGATGCGGCCGATGCCGATGATGCGCCGCTCGCCGGTGTTCAGATAGCGCGCGAGATAGCCGTCATGCCGGCTGCGGTCCGGCTCCGGCATCAGGCCGCTGATGTTCTTCCCGATCGCCTCCTGCGCGGCATAGCCGAATTGCCGCTCGGCGGCGCTGCTGAAAAACTGCATGATGCCATGTTCGTCGATGACGATCATCGCATCGGGCACCGTGTCCAGAATCGAACGAAAGTGTCCCTCGCGCGTCCTAAGGGCGTCCTCCAGGCGTTTTTCATTGTCGATGTCGAGCACGATGCCGCTAAGCCGGGCGGGCTCGCCGTCCGGACCATTGACGATGGCGCCGAGCGCACGCACCCAGTGGCCCGCATTCGAATGGCGGTGCAGCCGGTACTGAACGTCGAAATTGCATCCGGTATCGATCGACTTCTGCACAGCCTTCGCAGTCCGATCGCGATCCTGCGAATCGAGCAGCGAAATGAAGAGGTCGTAGTCGACAGACTGTTCGGGCGATACGCCGAACAGTTTTCGCGTGGTATTCGACCAGGTCAGTCCCTGAGTCGCAAATTCGAGATCCCAGGTGCCGACGCCGGATCCTTCGATGCCGCTGCGCACATTCTGGTCCAGCGGATCCTGATTAAGGAACGGTCGGTCGACGTCGATCATAACCTGCCTTCGGCTCTGCGTGCCCGCCGGATACCACGCCATATGACGCGGTGGTGGAGTCCGGCCAGGCCCGGACCATGGATAGCGCGTATCCCATTTAAACAAAAGCAATTGCCCGCCTGTTGCCGCCTCGGCAACCTCTCGAATCCGCGGTCGACGAAAACGCATCTACTTGATCTAGGTCAGATTCGATTCGGCGCCGTCGCGTAAAACCTGCGACAGGCAGGGCTGGTCCCGTTCAGGGATGGAGCAGGATATGGGCTACAAAACCGTAATGGTCAGTCTGGCGCTGGACCGGTCGAATGAAGCCTGCCTCGCGGTGGCCGGCGACTTGGCTGAGCGTTTTGATGCGCGCGTCGTCGGCATTGCCGCCTCGGATATCAGGCCGACCTTATATTTTGGCGAAGGCGACTACGCGCAAAAAGTCCTTGAAGAAGAGGGGACGGCAGTCCGGAAGCGGTTATCGGAACTCGAGGCGGAGTTTCGAACCTCGGTCTCAAGGCGCGTGAAATCCGTGGAGTGGCGTTCCGCACAGACATTGACGACGATACCTTATGTCATGCAGCACGCACGAACAGCGGACATCCTCGTGGTCGGCGCGCGTGCCGAGGCCGTTGTCGATCCCTGCGTCGCAGTAGACCCGAGCGATCTGGTGATGCAGGCCGGCCGTCCGCTCGTCGTCGTACCGCCGGCGGTCCAGTGGCTCGATTTGAGAAGCGTGCTGGTGGCCTGGAAGGACGCCAGAGAAGCCCGCAGAGCGGTGTTCGATGCACTGCCCATCCTCGCTGCGGCAAAAAGAGGTCACGATCGCCGAAATTCCCGAGCAGCACATCAAAAGTTCCGATGCGTTGTCGCATGTCGAGGATGTGGCGGGATGGCTGCGCGGCCACGGCATCGTCGCGAACACTGTTGTTACGGAAGCGGAAACCGGAGCAGCCGTTGCCGAACAGCTCGACAGGATCGCTGCCAATGTCGGCGCCGGAACGGTGATCGCGGGCGCCTATGGCCATTCGCGCTTCCGCGAATGGATACTCGGCGGTGTCACGCGTCATCTTGCCGAAGAATCGAGCCGATGTGCGTTTCTGTCCCGCTGAGGAAGCCGCAATGACAAGGAACTGCCGTGCACAGGTTCCTTGAGGCGAGCGCCGGCGACTACATGACGCGAACGGTGAAGACCGTGGGGCGCGATACCACCATGCGCGAACTGCAGCGAATGTTCGAGGAGGTCGGTTTCAACGCCTTTCCGGTTCGCGAAAATGACGACATCGTCGGCCTGGTGACCAAGTTCGACTTTTTGAAATGCTTTGCCTTTACCACGGGCCGGATGGTTCCAGGCTACGATGACCTGCTGTCACGGCGCGTTGCGGAAGTCATGACGCCTGAATTCATCTATGTCGATGCGGGGACCAAACTGTCACGAGTGTTGCAGCTTATGGTCGATCATCGGATGAAAAGCATTCCCGTGCTGGATGCCGGGCAGCAGCTGGCAGGAATCATTGCACGCGAAGACGTCATGCGAGCGTTGGGAAGCGTGGCGCGCGGGTAGGAGCTTACTGTCCAATCTACGCGACCGTTGACGGCTTTTCAGTGCGCTTTCGAAACGCGTCGGCATCGCCGAATTCCGCGAAGCGGTCGTAACCTTCATGGGCTGCGATGACGCGTCGGGCGTGCTTGATCGGACACCAATACTGCTCGGTACGGCCTGCGATCTCGCAGGCATAAGCCCGCAAAGCGTCGGACGCGACGCGGGACGTTGCGCTGAAACAGGAGACGATCGCGATCGACGCCATGGACTGGCACGTGATCGATGCTTCGGGATCTCCGAACGATACGCTGCAGCGGAGCATTGCCCGAATTTCCGACCATGATCCCTTATCGGGCGATGGCAGATGATGCAGACCAGTCAAATATCGGGTCCAGTCCGCACATGGCCGGATGTGTGAATCTGGCAGGGGCTGACCCGGCCGTATGCACACATCTGCATGTACATATCTCCGTGTACACACATCTCCGCCGTCATTGCCGGGCTCGACCCTACTGGATGCACACATCTCGCCGTCATGCCCGGCCTTGTGCCGAGCATCCACGTCTTCTTTCCGATGTGGAGCACAGACGTGGATGGCCGGGACAAGCCCGGCCATGACGTTGAACGCGCAGGGTGCGACGAAGAGCGGCTATCTCTCCGAAGAAATGACGCGGACCGAGGCGAGCCCTCTTGTGCAACAGCCGGCGAGCACGCGGCGTTCAGTGTAGAGCGCCTTCAGAAGCGATCGCATTCCGGGCGAATAGCGTTGAGGACCGGACAGGTCGAAAAGCCCAAGGCGACATAAAGCGGGCAGCTTCTGAAGAACGCCGTCGCCAGCAGCACCAGACCGATCAATCCGACCCAATGCCAGCCCTGAATCGACAGACCATCCTGGAACGCAAATGCGACCAGAGCCAGCCCAACAACTATCCGTATGTACTGATCGATCGTTCCGACATTTACCGGCATGGCAGTTCTCCTTCTGGGGTAACTTGGGGAAATAAACACGCAAAGGATCGCACGCGATGACGGACTCGACTTTGATCTGTCTCAATGGCGCACTTGCTGCCGCATATACGAAGATAATGACAAGATCAGCGCTGCGGCCGGACGCGCGAATATCCGGCGTGATGGTGCTGCGGCCGAAGGCGCGCGAGCTTATTCTTGGCCTCGCCGACGATCCGACATTCGGCACCGTTGTCCTGTTCGGCCATGGCGGCACGGCGGTCGAGATCATCAACGACAAGGCGGCCTTTGTCGCGTTGGACGAAGCCGCCGGCGAGATTGTGGGCGTGGTTAGGATTCATTCGGACTCGATCTACGAGACCGGCGAATACGCGATCCTGCTGCGATCGAGCCTCAAGGGCAGAGGCCTCGGCTGGGCATTGATGCAGCTCATCATCGAATATGCCAAGTCCGAGGGACTTAAAACAATCTGGGGCGATGTGCTGGCTGAAAATGCGGTGATGCTGGAGATGTGCCGCAGCCTCGGCTTCGAGGTACGGCCGGATCCTGTCGAGCACGATATTTACAGCGTCAGGCTGACGCTTTAGCCCAGGGGACAGTCTCGGCGATCTGTCGTGTAAAGTCTACTGGATGCGTCTGGCCCGGGCTAAGGTTAATGACGGCAATTCACCAAAGCTGTCTCGATAGTCGTTGGCAAAATGTCCGAGATTCGAAAATCCGCAATTCAACGCGACGCTTGTGACCGTCGTGGTTTCAGTCGGAGATTGAAGCAACTCATTCGCATTTCTCAGCCGGACCATTTTCAGGTAGGCGAACGGCGTGTAGCCGCGATTGCGTTTGAACGTCGCGAAGATTGTTCGCACCCCGATGCCGGTAACATCGGCGAGATGCTCGACGGAGATCGGGCGCTGCCAGTGAGCATCGAGATACTCCTCTACCCGGCGGACATGGGCGCTCGCGCCCTCGCTCGGCCGTCGCTGCAGATTTTCGCTGTATGAATTCGGAACCGCCTTCAGAAATGCGGCGATCAGGGTCTCTTCAAATTCCTGCAGCAAGAAATGCGGGAGTTGGGACGGCGACGCGGCGAGTTCTCCGGCCACGAAACGTATCAAGCTCTTCAAGCCGTCAAGGTGCGGTTGATGTGTGCCAAGAGCTGACGCAAATTCCAGGCGACCTCGCTGTTTGGCGCCCAGCAGGGCAGCGAGCTCCGCTCCATGGCGTCCTGCTCGATGCGAATGAGAATCTGCTGATAACCAGCACCGAATTCGATTCTGCAGGGGCGGCCCGCCGGCGTGACGCAGGATTGATCGGCACTCACCTCAACAGGCTCGCCCGCTATGGTGGTACGGGCCGTGCCCGAAAAAGCGAATTGAAGTCGGACAAAGTCGGCTTCAGGAAAAGCGGCCAGCGCCGGAGCGCCGTAGCTGCACATTACCAATGATGCCGATCCGAGATGGGCCGTGGCCGACCGAGCGAGAAACGGCGAGCTTTCTGATGCCTCGAATCTTGTAGCTCCGTATCGGGACAACATGATGTCGCGCATGACCTCGGCATCATGCGTGTCGACCACCGGAAACTGGCTCAGCGCTATGGCTGTGGTTTGCATTCGATCGCCCCGTGCTTTCGCGTGATCAACAGCACGGGCTCTCTGTCGGCTATCTGACATACACCATTGTATGACATGGAACATTGTATCAGAACTGCGCTCCTTGAGTAGCTGATTCAGTCCTCTTCCTGAACAATCGCTTTCCGGCCATGTATACTGTAACCGCCGGCTTGGTCCCTCGACGGGAGAAGATGACTCACATTCAACATGACGGCGTTTCTCTAACGACCTGCGATCGTGAGCAGATCCATCTGCTTGGGGCTATTCAACCGATCGGTTTCCTGCTCTCCGTGAGCACGGATTGGCGCGTGCTCCGCGCCTCGGCCAATATCGAACCATTTTTGGGCCTTTCTCCAGCCGAAGTGATCGGGCTCCCCGTCCACCAGGTGGTTGCCGCCGATCTCCTGCATGAAATTCGCGGTCGCCTGCAAACCGTCGCCGGTACCGGAATTGTGGAACGTCTGTTCGGACAGCGACTGAAACCGGACGGACGGCTGTTCGACGTCGCGGTTCATATTTCCGGCAGGGAAACCGTGCTTGAATTCGAATCGGCGGTCGGACAACGGCATGCGCCCTTGAGTGTGCTGCGGTCCATGCTGGCCCGGGTCGAGCATCAAACGTCTCCTCGCTTGATCTACCGTGAAACGGCGCGGCAGGTCCGGGCGTTGACCGGTTTTGATCGGGTCATGGTCTACCGTTTCGCCGACGACGGCACCGGCGAGGTTGTGGCGGAATCCGCTGTCAGCGACTTGCCGCCATTTCTCGGCTTGCGGTATCCGGCATCCGACATCCCGGTCCAGGCGCGCGCGCTCTATCGCCGGAATTATCTGCGTATCATTGCCGATGTGTACGCCGAGCCCGTGCAAATCCTTCCCCCGACGTTGCCGGAAGGAGATGCACTCGACCTCTCGATGAGTGGATTGCGGAGCGTCTCTCCCATTCATCTGGAATATCTCCGCAACATGGGCGTGCGCGCCTCGATGTCCATTTCGATCCTGCAGCGCGGAGAACTCTGGGGCCTCATCGCCTGTCATCACCGTGAGCCGATCCGTCTCGACCTTGAAATCCGCTCCACCGCCGAGTTGTTCGGACAGATGTTTTCCTACCTGCTGGAATCGCGAGAGCGCGAGGACGATACGGCGTACGAGCTGCGAGCGCGGGAAATCCATGATCGGATCGCGACGGCGTTCGCGGCGCCCGAGCAGTCGTTGGAAAACGTTCCCGAATTTTTGACAGGCGTTGCGGACTACCTGCCGTCGGACGGTGTTGGAATCTATTATGGCGGACACATCAGCTTGAGCGGTACCACGCCGACGCGCGACGAATTCGCGCAGTTGGTCCGCTTTCTCAACAAGACCGCTTCCGGAAGGGTATTCGCGACCCATCATCTCAGCGAACTGTTCCCGCCTGCAGCCGATTATCCAATGCGGGCGGCTGGAATCCTTTCGATTCCAATATCACGTACGCCACGCGACTATGTGGTGTTTTTCCGCCGGGAAGTCGAAAAAACCGTCAACTGGGCAGGTGAACCGGTCAAGCCCGCACTGGTAGGACCTCACGGTGTCCGCCTGACACCCCGCAAGAGTTTCGAGGCCTGGCGGGAATCGGTGCTCGATCAATCCGAGAGGTGGAGCGGCAGGGAGTTGCGAGCGGCGGAATCGCTGCGCGCGACCTTGATCGAACTGGTATTGCGTATCACAGACTCCGAGCAGGCGCGCCGGGTGGCGGCCGAGCAGAGCCAGGAAATCCTGATCGCCGAACTCAACCACCGTGTGCGCAATATCCTGGGCCTGGTGCGCGGCCTTGTTTCACAAAGCGCAGTGGCGGCAACCGACGTTCGGTACTTTGTTGAAAGCCTGGACCAGCGCATCCGTTCGCTGGCGCGCGCTCACGATATCCTGACGTCGAGCGACTGGAAGTCGAACTCTCTGCATGCGCTGCTCAAAGCCGAAATCGAAACCTATGGACAATTTGAAGGTCGCGTCGTTCTGAACGGTCCCGACGTATTGCTGCAGCCGCGCGCTTTTACGCCGATGACGCTCGTCGTCCATGAACTCGTCACCAATGCCAGGAAATACGGCGCGCTTTCGGCTCTCGGAGGCAAGATTACTGTGACGACGTCCAGCGATGATCTAAGTAACGTGACGGTAGCCTGGTGCGAGACCGGCGGTCCGGCAGTGTCGTCGCCGCTCCGGAGAGGATTTGGCTCGACCATTCTCGAACAAATCATTCCTTTTGAGCTGAACGGTTCAAGCACCCCTCGTTTCCTGCCGGAGGGATATTGCATCGATCTGGTCCTGCCTGCTGCCATCGCCCATTGCGTCCTCGTTGCAAGCGAAAAGACCAAAATCAGCACCACCCATCAAACTGAAACGCCGGACCATGCGGTTTTAGCGCCGCTTCTGCACACCTGCCTGCTGGTCGAGGACAACCTTTTCATCGCCATCGATACCGAAGACATGTTGCATGCGCTCGGCGCTGAAATTGTCGTGCTCGCGAAATCCGTCCCCGAGGCGCTGATTGCAATGGAAAAGCTTAAATTCACCTTCGCCTTGCTGGACATCAATCTGGGCGCTGAAAACAGTTTGCCCATCGCCAGGCAGCTTCAGGCCGGCGGCGTGCCCTTCGCGTTTGGCTCAGGTTACAGCAAAGGCATGGTCTTGGGCGATTTGTTTGCCCAGATTCCCATTGTTCCGAAGCCATATCATCGATCGAAAATGATCGCGGCCTTGATGCCGCTGGCGGCCTCGAATCAAGCGTCGCAGTCCGCGGCCGATGACGTCCGGTAGGACACCCTTTCCTGGAACAGAAGTTGCGGTCGTCGGCAGCCATGAAAGCATCGGCGCGTTCACCCGCGCACGATCGGCTCCGGGCGAGCACCCACCATCTGCACGAGATCCTCGACAGCCGGTTCGACCTTGATGCAATTCAGACGCGGCGGCTTATTCGGCCTTCCTTCAGGCGAATTGGCGCTTCGCCTCGATCGAAGCCGCGCTTGAAAGCGCGGGAATTCGTCGCGTATTGCCGGATTGGGACAAACGCCGGCGCGGCGAAGCGCTTGCTGACGACCTCAGGCAATTCGGCATTTCGCCGGCAACAATCTGCCCGCTGGCAATCGAACCCGATCGTGGCACCCTCCTTGGCTGGAGTTACGTGATGGAGGGAAGCCGTCCTGGTGCAGGCATGATCCTGCGGGCAATCAACCGACGCGGCGGGCAGGGCGCGCGAGGAACGCAATTTCTGCGCCATGGCGACGGCGAACATCTTTGGCAGAGTTTCAAACGAGCGTTGTCGCAAATTGACGGAGACTCGCCCGCGATTTCGAAAGCGTGCGCAGGCGCCAAGCTCGCTTTTCATTGCTTTTTGGCGACGACCGCCTGATCGGTTCATAGTCTTGACGAAGTGGCCATCCGTCCCACCGATGCGGGACGGCGGCATCAGTGTCGATCTGGATCAATAGCACCATGGCGCGTTTCGGGCCTTGAGACAGGTCAACTCGGCTCCCTGCGGGCGTCCTAAAGAAGGGCGTTACCCGCAAGGAATTCATCGTGACGACCGAACCTCTGCTGGCGGCCACGCCATCCGGCAATCTGCTTGAACTGCGTCCCAGCGGGTCGTGGGTCGCTGCCAATGTAGCCATGCTCGAGCGGCTTACCGATGCCGCCACGCCGCAACTGGACACGTCCGATGTCGTCAAGCTCGATATGGCCGAGGTTCGCGAACTCGACACGCTCGGTGCCTGGATGCTCGAAAAAATGTCGCGGCGTGCGGTATCCGCCGGTCATCGCATGGAGATAGTCGGCGTCGCCGACCATTATGCCGGCCTGATTGAGGAAGTCCGGCAGGTCAATCGGCATAATCCGGCGCCGGCTCCGGCTCGGAATCCTTTCGTGGTCAAGGTGGACCAGGTCGGCCGCTCCGCGGTCGGGGCGACGGAAGATCTGACCGTGTTTCTGCAGATGCTGGGTTCGCTTTTTCTGGCTATTTTCGGTGTGCTGCGCAGGCCGAACTCGCTGCGGCTGACGTCGCTGGTCTATCAGCTATACAAGGTCGGCTGGCAGGCCATTCCGATCGTCGTGCTGATCACTTTCCTGATCGGCGCCATCATCGCGCAGCAGGGCATCTTTCATTTCCGCAAATTCGGCGCCGATTCCTACGTCGTGGACATGGTCGGCATCCTGGTGCTGCGCGAACTTGGCGTACTGATCGTCGCGATCATGGTCGCCGGCCGCTCCGGCAGCGCCTACACCGCCGAGCTTGGCTCGATGAAGATGCGCGAAGAAATCGACGCGCTCTCCACCATGGGGCTCGACCCGGTCGAAGTCCTGATCCTGCCGCGTATCATCGCACTGATCTGCGCGTTGCCGATCCTGGCCTTCATAGGGTCGCTGGCTGCGCTTTACGGCGGCGGTCTGGTTGCATGGTTCTACGGGGGCATGGGGCCCGCGATCTTCATCGCGCGGCTTCATGAGGCCGTATCCGTCACGCATTTTGAGGTCGGCATCATCAAGGCGCCTTTCATGGCGCTGGTGATCGGCATTGTCGCCTGCAGCGAGGGTTTGCGGGTGAAGGGAAGCGCCGAGTCGCTCGGCAGGCAGACGACGACCTCGGTGGTGAAGTCGATCTTCCTGGTGATCGTCCTCGACGGGTTGTTTGCCGTGTTTTTCGCATCGATCGGAATGTAGCGATGCACCAAGCCGCCATGCCGTTTGCAATTCGCGTCCATGACCTTGTAGTCGGCTTCGGCCGCCGTGTCGTGATCGATCACCTTTCGCTCGACGTCCGCAAGGGCGAGATCCTCGGCCTGGTCGGCGCTTCCGGCGGCGGCAAGTCGGTGTTGATGCGAACCATCATCGGACTCATCCCCCGGCAAAGCGGCGAGATCGAGGTCATGGGCGCCGCGATCGGCGGCCAGCATGGCCGGGTGACTCAGGGCGTCGCGGGGCAGTGGGGCATCCTGTTCCAGCAGGGCGCGCTATTCTCGTCGTTGACCGTGCGTCAGAACATCCAGTTTCCATTGCGCGAGAATCTTGTGCTGTCGGCCGCATTGATGGACGAGATCGCCACCGCCAAGCTCGAAATGGTCGGGCTTGGGCCCGAGGATGGCGACAAGTTTCCGTCCGAACTGTCGGGCGGCATGACCAAGCGCGTGGCGCTGGCCCGTGCGCTCGCGCTCGATCCGGCGATCGTATTTCTCGATGAGCCCACTTCCGGTTTGGACCCGATCGCGGCGGGCGATTTCGACGCCCTGATCAAGACATTGCAGCAAACGCTGGGACTGACGGTGTTCATGGTCACCCATGACCTCGCCAGCCTGAATACGGTCTGCGACCGCGTCGCGGTGCTGGCGGACGGCAAGATCGTCGCCATCGGGCCGATGCGCGACCTGCTTCAAGCCGAGCATCCATGGGTGCGGGCCTATTTTCACGGCAAGCGGTCCCAGATGCTGCAACCAAAGGCGAGTTGAAAGATGGAAACCCGCGCTCCTTTCGTCGTCGTCGGCGCCTTCGTGCTGGCGGCCATCGCCGCCGCGTTCGGCTTCGTGTACTGGCTTCACAACACCGGGGGCCTCGGTCCGCGCGCGACCTATCACGTCCAGTTCGACGGTCCGGTGCCGGGGCTGCTGGTGGGCGCCGCAGTACTGTTCAATGGAATCCGCGTCGGCGAGGTGACGGACCTCGGCCTTGCACCGGACAGCCCGCGCCGCGTCAATGCACGATCTCCGTGTCTTTGACGACGCCAGTGCGATCCGACACCAAGGCCGGTCTGGAATTCCAAGGTCTGACCGGCGTTCCCGTGATCGCGCTGGAAGGCGGCGTGATGCTGGGGAATTCCGGCGAGCTGCCGACGCTCGTCGCCGAACCGGGCGCGGGCCAAGGCATGACGCAGGCCGCGCGCGACGCATTGCGCAGAGTGGATTCGGTGCTGGCGGAGAATTCCGGACCCCTGAAGGACACCATCGCCAATTTCAAGATTTTCTCGGAGGGATTGGCGCGCAACACCGGAAAGCTCGACGGCATCGTGTCCGGTCTGGAGCGCATGACCGGCGTGACGGCCGCGCCGCCGAAAATCACCTACGATTTGCGGGCCCTTCCAGCTCAAGCACCGGCGGACAAGACCGTCAGCGTGCAATTTGCCATCCCGGAACCTACCGCAGTGGCGATGCTGGAGACGCAACGCTTCCTGTTCTCGCCGGTGCAGGAGTATCCGGGGTTCGCCGAAGCCCTGTGGGCCGATGCCATTCCGAAGCTGGTGCAGGCGAGGTTGATCGAGAGCTTCGAGAACTTCGATATCGCGCATGCGCCGCTGCGCGTCGCCGATCTCGGCCAGGCTGATTTCCAGCTTCTGATCGATGTCAGGCGCTTCCGAATTGCGGTGGATTCGACGACGACGGCCGAAATAGGGCTGTCGGCGAGGATCGTCGACAAGAACGGCAAGATCGTTGCAGCGCGGCTGTTCGAGCACGACCAAGCGTTCGACAAGGTCGAGCCGCCGGCCGCTGTTGCCGCGTTCGACGAAGCATTCGGTCGAATTGCGAAGGAGATGATCGCCTGGACGGTGCAGTCCCTAGAATCTCACTGAATTTTCAACCTTGCGAATATCATATAGCTTGTCGGGTCGCCGTAATCCGGTTTCAAGGCGTCAGGGATCCCGTAGCGGCTGGCGAGCGCCCCAACCCCAAACTTCATATTCTGGGTGCGTATGAAATCATAGATGCCGCCTGCAGACACCTTGCTCACGCCGTACACCGGATGCCGATCGAAGCCGGTTACCACTTCGCCGCGCTCAAGCAGTTCATCGTTTTCCACGCGCTCGGCGCGGCCGAAAAGCGTGATGCCGTTCTTGAAGATCAACTCGCTTTCGGCAAGAAAGCCGTTCAACGTGTTACCCGGAGAGTTGTACTTGCGGCCCCATGCCAGAGTTGTAGCCCATAGGTTCTCGTCGCCGAATTGTTTCGTATAAGCCAGCGATGCCGTAATCCGGTTTTCACTCACCGTTGGCACAAGTTGCTCGGGGGATTCGATGTGCCCCCAAGAGACCTGCATCGATAGTTCCTTTGTTGGATTCCAGCTTGCCCTTGCAGAATAGCTGTCGAACTTCGGGGCTTCGATATCGAAGCGATACTGGTCCGGCTCGCGTCCGCGGAATGTCGAAGCTTCCAGCTTGACGGTATCGAGCACGACACCGGCGGTGAGAACTCCGAAAACGATATGCGTTGAATCCAGCCAATGATGCGTAATCGGCGCTTCCGGATTATCAAGGCCGCTGGTCCGGTGCATGAACGCTGAGGGGCCGAGCGCAGGCTCGCCGGGCAGTCCCGCGTACAGGTATACGCTCGACGTTTTCGCGAATTGATAGGAATAGGTGGCGGCCAGTTCCATGAACAGGTCGTGCGGGTGCTGCCGGTCGACAAGATGCATCCGCCCGTCGGCGGTTTCACCTGTTGCCAGCAAGTTCGGATACCCGCTTGCACCCATAAACGGTTCGGGCGACATCATAACGCGGAATCCGAACGTGCTTGCCTCTATCTGGCGCTGAGCCATTGCCATCACCATGCCGCTGACAAACGTCTTGGTGTCGCCACGCGGCCCACCTTGGTTGTCATAGATACCGTTGAACATCGCATGCCACATCGTCATCCACTCGCCGTACTGTGCGTGGATGCCATAATGCGGTGAATTGTCCGGTTGCCAGCTCGTCCCCGATCCCTCCCGGCCCATGCCGTAAGGCCCAAGAAAGCCTTTCATCTCGTGACCGCCATGATCCGCGCCGGCCATCTTTCCGTGGATCATCGCCGGTACCTCCGGCGCGGCGTCGATATTGCGGGCCGACATCCTCTTCTTGGCCTTCGATTTTTTGGTAGGTGTTGTCACCTGCTCGTGATGCATCTGCGCGTGGTCCTGCGCCAACAAGGGTCGCAGACCGAAGGGAGACATCAGCAGTGCAATGCCCACAACGGGCGCCGCAACGCACGGAATGATCTTGATCATCGTCGTTCTCTGGATTTGAATGATAGTCGCTGCGTCGGCGCGAGGATGCGCCAACCGCGCGGATATTCAGATCACGGGATGTGCTTCGGAATGTCGGGATCGACGACGACAAGCCGATCCCGCAATTGCTCAATCAATGGCAAAGGTTACGCGAGTGACTGTCTGTCCCCGTGTCGAAGCGGGGCATACGGGAATGACGCTTATCAGCATGCAAACGCCGCAACATTTTATACAGGCGTGCTCGCTCTCCGGTTGACCTTTAACCGGATCAGTTAAAGCGTGATTGTCGAGCGCGTCATTACCCGCCATCGCAGGTCGGTGATGCTCATGACCCCGATGCAAATCCGTGGGGTTTGCCACAGCGGCGCTTTGGGACACGGAGTTTTGCGGGACCGACGCACATGATTGCCATCCCGTCCCGACTGAGAGGGCGAGAGCCAGCAGGCCGATAATCATGTGCCGCATGACAAACATCCTCAAAGCATATCTCGATCTGGCCGGTCGCGCCATCCCTTGCGCACGTTGTCCCCGCCGGATGCCGACTATTCCAGGCTTCTCATGTATGACAGCAAATCGTGAATCTGGTCGGGGTCGAGCTGGAACTCTGGCATCGTGGGGTGGCCGGTCGTAATGCCTTCCGCCAACGCTTCTGCGAGGGTTTCAATCGGGTAGCGCAGGTGCAGCGTACGGAAGGGCGGCGCGATTTTCAGCGGGCTTTGCGTCACTTTGTCAATGGAATGGCATCGCGCGCAGTTTGTGAGGGCGAAGGTCTTGCCGCGCTGCTCGGCCGGCGAATCCGCCAACGCTTGAGTCAGCATGATCAGGCTAAACGCCAGGGAGCCGAATATTCGTCCTATCATTGCAGCTTCAGCTCCGGGAGAAAGCGGATCGGCGGTTCGCCTCCATCATGAAGCTTTGAGTCGCGGACTGATTTGATCTGGATCAATCGGTCAACCGTCAAACGGTTAAGATAGTCGCGCTTCGATAGGACCTCGCGCAGGCGCCATGACGGGAACGCAACGGCCGTCAACCATTCGAAACCGGCAGAGCCATGATACGAACCACAGCGCCTAATTTGACCCGCCTCGGCCGCTGCTCGGCCTGCGCGGTCCGATCGCTCAGCATATGCGGCGCGCTGGACCAGGCCGACCTGGCGGGGTTCGAGCGGATCGCCCGTCATGTTCATTTGGCGCCCAATGAGGCCCTGTTCTCGGCGGGCCAGACCGCCAGCTCGGTCCACACCCTGACCGCCGGCGTTGCGCGTCTGTACAAGCTGTTGCCGGATGGGCGGCGGCAAGTGATCGGCTTTGCGCTGCCGGGAGATTTTCTCGGTACAGCACCGTCCGATCGCTACAGCTATTCGGCGGATGCGGTCGATTCAGTGTCGGTATGCCGCCTGTCCGTGGAAGCATTCTCGCAGTTCATCGAGCAGCGGCCGCACTTCCTGCTTCGAATCAATGAATTTGCGTGCCGAGAACTGACGATCGCGCAGGAGCAAATGCTGTTGCTCGGGCGCCGCAATGCTGAAGAAAAAGTCGCGGCCTTTCTGGTCAACTGGCGAGACCGCCAGGCGCAGGCCGGCGACGAACGGCAAACGATAACATTGCCCATGAGCCGGCAGGACATCGCCGACTACCTGGGGCTGACGATCGAGACCGTCAGCCGGACGTTGACCCGATTCGAGCGCGAAAAGTTGTTGATCATCATCCCGGGCGGCGTCCGCCTGCTGGACTCGACCCGGGCCGGAGCCATCGCCGCGGCATGAAGGTTTGTGCCGCGGTAGGATCGGCCGGTTGATTCAGGTCAAAGACGATCGCCGCATCGCCAGGCATCATGCTCCTCGAACAGGGAGACCAGCCATGCCAGTCGATTCGATATTCGCCGCCGCCGCCGTAATTTCGATGTTCGTCGTCTTTGCCGCGGCCCTGGTCTGGGCCGACTTCCAGACCCGGCCAAAACAACTGACTCGACTGTCCGCAGCCAAGCGCCGAGCCTTCTGATCCCACCGGGGACACGCCATGACAATACCTCCTAACGATTTGCCGAAATCATCATGGCGTGGCGCGTTGGCCGGTTGGGTAAAGGACGCGGCTTCGCGATTCGTGAACGATGGCGAGCTGGAAGGGCTCGATCGCACTGAGTTCGCGCAGATCGCGAGTGATTTGAACCTTTCGCCTGCCGAACTTCATGCGATCTCGATTGGAAGCAACCGATCGGCTGGGCTGCTGAACAAGCGGATGGCGGAATTCGGGCTGTCGCCGAAGGCTCTGCACGAACGGCACCCGGAAGTGTTGCGCGACCTGCAACGGGTTTGCGGAATGTGTTCTTCCAAGAAGCGATGTACGAGGGAGACCGCGCAGCGAGGGCCGGACCCGCGCAAATCGAACGATTGTCCGAATAGTCAGACTCTGCAGGCCCTGGCCGCCAAACGTATTATCGACGACCGAGCCCTGCCTATCGGGCCTGCGTGTTGCTGAGAATGGCTCAGAGCTGACATTGCGTACAAAAGCCGCCCGGATTTGACCTCGATCAAACCTCCCAAACCGAAAGCGTGGTCATTCGGAACGGCATTTTCGAGAAGAGGCGCCGGGCATGAACCGATTTGATACCACGAAGTCGATGACTTATGGCGAAGCTGGCCTATCCGTTTTGTTCGCGGGGTCGGCATTTCTTTGCATGATTGCCGCAGCCATGGCTCTGGACGCGCCGTTTGCCTTCCATGCGTCGCTTGCCGCCGGGGCCAGTCTGTGGGCGGTTTTCACTATCATCAACCGCTATTTCGATCGCCCGGTGTCGCTGCCTCCGCAGGAAATCAACGGCCGGCCCAACTATAATCTCGGCCCGATCAAGTTCGCGGCGTCGATATCGGTATTCTGGGGCATCGCCGGCTTTGCCGTCGGGTTGTTGATCGCCTCGCAACTCGCGTGGCCGGCGCTCAATTTTGATCTGCCATGGACCAGTTTCGGCCGGCTCCGGCCGCTGCACACCTCCGCGGTGATCTTCGCATTCGGCGGCAATGTCCTGATCGCAACGTCGTTCTACGTGGTCCAGAAGACCTGCCGGGTGCGTCTCGCCGGCGATCTCGCGCCATGGTTTGTCGTGCTCGGCTACAATTTCTTCATTGTGATTGCGGGCACCGGCTACCTGCTCGGGGTGACCCAGTCAAAGGAATACGCCGAACCCGAATGGTACGCCGACTTCTGGCTGACCATTGTCTGGGTAACTTATCTGCTCGTATTCCTGATGACGCTGGTGAAGCGCAAGGAGCCGCACATCTTCGTCGCCAACTGGTTCTATCTGGCCTTCATCGTCACTATCGCGGTGCTGCATCTCGGTAACAATCCCGCATTGCCGGTGTCGGTATTCGGCTCGAAATCCTACGTCGCCTGGGGCGGCGTCCAGGATGCGATGTTCCAATGGTGGTACGGGCACAACGCGGTAGGCTTCTTCCTTACCGCCGGCTTTCTCGCCATCATGTATTACTTCATTCCCAAGCGCGCCGAGCGGCCGGTCTATTCGTATCGGCTGTCGATCATCCATTTCTGGGCCATCATCTTTCTCTATATCTGGGCCGGCCCGCACCATCTGCACTACACCGCGCTGCCGGACTGGGCGCAAACGCTGGGCATGACATTCTCGATCATGCTGTGGATGCCGTCCTGGGGCGGCATGATCAACGGCCTGATGACGTTGTCCGGCGCCTGGGACAAGCTGCGCACGGATCCGGTGCTTCGGATGCTGGTCGTCTCCGTCGCCTTCTACGGCATGGCGACCTTCGAAGGGCCGCTGATGTCGATCAAGGTGGTGAATTCGCTTAGCCACTACACCGACTGGACCATCGGTCACGTTCACTCCGGCGCGCTGGGCTGGGTCGGATTCGTCTCTTTCGGTGCGCTGTATTGCCTGATTCCCTGGCTCTGGGACCGGAAGGCTCTCTACAGCCTCAAGCTGGTCAATTGGCATTTCTGGATCGCGACCATCGGCATCGTCCTCTACATCTCGGCAATGTGGGTGTCCGGCATCCTGCAGGGACTGATGTGGCGCGCTTACACATCGCTGGGCTTCCTCGAATATTCCTTCATTGAAACCGTGGAGGCAATGCATCCCTTCTACATCATCCGCGCCGCAGGCGGGGCGCTGTTTCTGATCGGCGCGCTGATCATGGCTTATAATCTCTGGATGACGGTGCGGGTCGGTGAAGTGGAAGCGACGACCATGCCGTTGCCGGCCGCTCTTCAGCCGGCGGAATGAGGAGCCGAGAAAATGTCATTCTGGATCCGGCATCAAATCTTCGAAAAGAACTCAATCGTCCTCGTCGTCGGAATTCTGGCGGTGATCGCGGTCGGCGGCCTGGTCGAGATCACGCCGCTGTTTTATCTGAAGAGCACGATCGAAGTGGTCGACGGCATCCGGCCCTACACGCCCCTCGAACTGACCGGGCGCAACATTTATGTCCGCGAAGGCTGCTATCTCTGCCACTCGCAGATGGTCCGGCCGCTGCGCGATGAAGTCGAACGCTACGGGCACTACTCGCTCGCGGCCGAAAGCATGTACGACCACCCGTTCCAGTGGGGGTCGAAGCGCACCGGCCCCGATCTTGCGCGGGTCGGCGCCAAATATTCCGACGAGTGGCATGTCACGCATCTGGCCAATCCGCGCGCGATCGTTCCGCAGTCGGTGATGCCCGGATATCCGTTCCTGGCGGAAACCGCGGTCGATACCGCGACGATAGCCGACCATCTGCGGACCAGCCGAACCGTCGGCGTGCCCTATTCGGAAGACCAGATTGCCAATGCCGTGGCCGACCTCAAGGCGCAGGCCGATCCGGACAATGCCGGAGTGGATGCGTTCGCAAAGCGCTATCCGAAAGCCGTCGCGCGCAACTTCGACAGCAAGGATGGCCTTCCCACCGAGATGGACGCGCTGATCGCCTATCTGCAGATGCTGGGCACGCTGGTCGATTTCAAACTTTACAACGAAAAAGCAAATCTTCGCTGAGAAGGCAGGACGATGAAAGCCATTCTAACGGTCCAGAATTTTGCGTCGGATTTCGTGGTGACGGTCTGGACGCCGATCTTCGTCGGAATATTCCTGGCCATCGTGGCCTATGCGCTCTGGCCTCGCAACAAGGCGGTTTTCGACGAAGCGTCGCGAATGCCGTTGCGGGAGGAATGACACCATCATGACCGAGCACGGCGACGTCGATAAGGTTTCGGGTACGGCAACAACAGGCCACGAGTGGGACGGCATCAAGGAACTGAACACGCCGCTGCCGCGCTGGTGGGTGACTACGTTCTATGCCACCATTTTATGGGCCATCGGGTACTGGATCGTTTATCCCGCATGGCCGATGCTGTGGAGCTACAGCAGCGGCCTGCTTCATTATTCGTCGCGCGCGGACGTTGCCGTCGAACTGGCCAGTCTCGAAAAGATACGCGGCGACAAGATGGCTGCGCTTGGCGCGGCTCCATTGGCGAATATCGAAAAGGATCCGGCCCTGCTGGCGCTGGCGCGGGCCCGCGGCAAGGCCGTGTTCGGCGACAATTGCGCGCCGTGCCACGGCAGTGGCGGCGCCGGCGCCAAGGGTTATCCCAATCTCAACGATGACGATTGGCTGTGGGGAGGCTCACTCGACCAGATCATGCAGACCATCGAGTTCGGAGCGCGCTCGGGACACGCCAAGGCGCATGAAAACGCCATGCTCGCCTTTGGCAGGACGGGCATCCTGAAAACCCCGGAGATTGTCACGGTCGCCAATTATGTCAGGTCCCTGTCAGGACTGCCGACCAGCCCCGGCTATGATGCCGCGGCAGGGAGGAAGATTTTCGCGGACAATTGCGTGTCCTGTCACGGCGAAGCCGGCAACGGCAACCTGGAATTAGGCGCCCCCGATCTGACCGATAGGATTTGGCTCTACGGTTCTGATGAAGCGACGGTCGTCGAGACGATCACCAACGGACGCGCCGGCGTGATGCCCGCATGGGTCGGCCGTCTGGACCCGTCCACGATCAAGGCATTGGCGGTCTACGTCCATTCGCTGGGCGGCGGAAAGTAGTTCCAGCCACAATCGCTGGCAATCCTGCCCGAGAGCGGCTTGAGGTGAATCAATTGCGCGTCCTGGATCGAGCGTACGCTCGACCGGAGATGCGAGATGAATCCCGGCCATGAACCAGACTGTACGACTGAGCGACCTGGAATCGGACGATGGGCCGCTTTATGTCGCCCAGAAGAAAGTCTATCCGCAAAGCGTCTCCGGAACATTCCGCCGCATCAAATGGGGCCTGATGGCGTTCTGCCTCGGCGTCTATTACCTGTTGCCGTTCGCGCGCTGGAACCGCGGTCTGGGCGCGCCCGACCAGGCCGTGCTGGTCGATCTTCCCAACAGCCGCTTCTATTTCTTCTTCATCGAGCTGTGGCCGCAGGAGGTCTATTACTTTACCGGGCTGCTGATCGTCGCCGCCATCACGCTGTTTCTGATGAATTCGATCGGCGGGCGCATCTGGTGCGGCTATCTCTGCCCGCAAACCGTGTGGACCGACATGTTCTACGCGGTCGAGCGCCTGATAGAGGGCGATCGCCGCGAGCGCATGAAGAAGGATGCCGCAAAGGGCACGATGAAGCTGCAGCGGTTCGCGGAAATCACACTGAAACATTCGATCTGGTTGCTGATCGCGTGGTGGACTGGCGGCGCGTGGGTTCTTTATTTCAATGACGCACCGACGCTGGTGAAG
This sequence comes from uncultured Bradyrhizobium sp., assembly GCF_964252615.1. Classification (NCBI taxonomy): domain Bacteria; kingdom Pseudomonadati; phylum Pseudomonadota; class Alphaproteobacteria; order Hyphomicrobiales; family Nitrobacteraceae; genus Bradyrhizobium; species uncultured Bradyrhizobium sp. The sequence continues at coordinate 70,723 of NZ_CAXUNQ010000008.1, read as the reverse complement.
CAGCTCGTCACCTTCCAGGCGCCGATGCTGGCCTATATCTGGATCGCGATCCTGACGGCAACCACTTACGTGCTTGCCGGTTTCATGCGCGAGCAGGTCTGCGTCTACATGTGCCCATGGCCGCGCATCCAGGCGGCGTTGACCGACGAGTGGGCGCTCAACGTCACTTACAAATACGACCGCGGCGAAAAACGCACATCCCTGAAAAAGGCGAACGAACGGCGTGCGCTCGGAGAAGTCGCCGGCGACTGCATCGATTGCCATCAATGCGTCGCCGTTTGTCCGACTGGGATCGACATCCGCGATGGCGCGCAGCTCGACTGCATTCAGTGCGGTCTGTGCATCGACGCGTGCGATACGGTGATGAAGAAGATCGGCAGAAAGACCCGTCTGATCGGGTATGACAACGACATCAATATTCACCGGCGGATGGCCGGAAAACCGGAAATCTACCGTCTGATCAGGCCGCGTACCATCGTCTACGCGGCGATGATCGCCGCGGTTGGCGCGATCATGCTGTATGCACTGCTGACCCGGTCGCTGCTCGACGTCAATGTGCTGCACGACCGCAATCCGGTCGCGGTGCGGCTGAGCGACGGGTCAATCCGCAATGCCTATACGGTTCGCCTTCTCAACAAGCGGGGCTTCGATCGCGTGGTGGCAATCGATGTCGATGGCCCGGCCAACGCGACGATCCACGTCGTCGGCGTCGATTCCGTTACGCCGGACCGGCCCATGATCGTCCTGGGACGGGACCGGACAACCGAGCTGCGGGTTCTGGTGACCGCATCCGGCAATCCGGAAAAGTCGATCCCGGTGAAACTCCGGATAACCGATATCGGCCTCGGCGAGGTGGCATCGGCCACCGACAACTTCGTCACGCCCTAGGACATGGTGGAACATCGCATGAGCAAGCCCCCGGTTTCGCCGAGGCCGCTGACCGGACGCAAGGTCCTCATCATGCTGATCGCGTTTTTCGGCGTGGTGATCGGGGTCAACATGATCATGATGAAATTCGCCATTCAGACATTGCCGGGCACCGAGGTCGATAGCGCCTACAGCGCCAGCCTTGCTTACGAGGGCGAGATCGCAGCGGCACACGATCAGAACGCGCGAAGCTGGGCGGTCGACGCCCATATATCTCGCGATTCTCGAGGTGGTGCGACCGTGCAGGTGGAGGCCCGCGACAGGAACGGTACGCCGATGCCGGGCTTGAAATTTCAAGGCCGTTTCGAACGTCCCACCGACCGGCGAGCCGACCAGCCCGTTGCGCTGGCCGAAGTGGGTATCGGAATCTATCGCGGTAAAGCGGCCGCGGTCGCGCCCGGACAATGGGATCTGGTGCTCGAAGGTGAGGCTGCGGGACAGCGGATGTTCCTGTCCAGGAATCGGGTTTTGCTGAACTAGGGAATGGATCGATGCAGGCGACACGAGACTTTTCGCATTATGTGAAAGACCTGGGTTCGGGCCTTTCGCACATGGATCTCGCCGTTGACGGCGTCAGTTGCGCCGGATGCATGTCAAAGATCGAACGAGGACTGTCGGCGATACCCGACGTGACGTTGGCGCGGGTCAACCTGACCGACCGCCGCGTGGCGCTGGAATGGAAGGAGGGGACGCTCGACCCTGCGCGGTTCATCGATCGGCTCGCCGAACTGGGCTACAAAGCCTATCCGTTCGAAACGGTTCGCGCCGAGGCCGTGGAAGCCGAAAACGCGCGGTTCCTGCTCCGCTGCCTCGGCGTTGCGGCCTTCGCCACCATGAACGTCATGATGCTGTCGATCCCGGTGTGGTCGGGCGGCGACATAATTTCGGCGCAGCGCGACTTTTTTCACTGGCTGTCGGCGCTGATTGCGCTGCCGGCTGCCGCCTATGCCGGCCAGCCGTTCTTCCGCTCGGCTTTCCGGGCGCTAAGCACGCGCAACGTCAACATGGATGTTCCGATCAGCATCGGCGTCGCGCTTGCGATGGGGATGTCGGTGATCGAGACCCTGAATCACGCCGAGCATGCCTATTTCGACGCCGCGATCATGCTCCTTACCTTTTTGCTGGTAGGCCGGTATCTCGATCAGAGGATGCGTCTGAAAACTCGCGCGGTTGCGGGAAACCTGGCCGCGCTCAAGGCCGAGACCGCCGCCAAATTTATCGGACCTGACGAAATCTCCGAGGTGCCGGTCGCCGCGATTCATCCGGGCGATATCGTCCTGTTGCGGCCGGGCGAACGATGTGCGGTCGATGGCATCGTGGTCGAGGGACGGTCCGAGATCGACCAGAGCCTGATTACCGGGGAGACCCTGTATGTCAGCGCCGGTCACGGCACGGCGGTTTATGCCGGCTCGCTCAATATCTCCGGTATGCTGCGGGTGCGGGTTTCGGCGGCATCGGAAGACACGCTGCTGGCGGAAATAACCCGGCTGCTCGATAACGCGGTGCAGGCGCGCTCCCGTTATGTGCAATTGGCGGATCGAGCGTCCCGGCTTTATGCGCCGATAGTCCATGCCACCGCGCTGTTGACGATGCTTGGCTGGGTTCTTGCCGGCGCAAGCTGGCATGATGCCGTCATCACGGCGATCGCGGTTCTCATCATCACTTGTCCCTGCGCATTGGGCCTCGCAATTCCGACCGTGCAGACGGTTGCGTCGGGAGCGATGTTCAGGGCGGGCGTATTGCTCAATTCAGGCGATTCCATCGAGCGGCTTGCCGAAGTCGATCGCATTATCTTCGACAAAACGGGGACGCTGACGCTGCCCGACCTTGATGTCGTGAATTCAGCCGGCGTTCCAAGGGATGTGCTCGACCTTGCTGGCCGGCTGGCGCTGGCCAGTCGTCATCCGATCGCCGCGGCGGTGGCCCGTGCCTCGAACGCCAGATCACCGCTTGCAGGAATTGTGGAGGAGCCGGGGCAGGGTGTTCGCGGCTTCTTTGACGGGGAGGAAGTCAGGCTTGGCCGACCGTCGTTCTGCGACGCCGACGAACTGGCCGACCAGGTTCTCTGGCTTGATCCGGAAGTGTCGGTCGTTGCCTTCAGCAGGGGCGAGGCGCGGTATGTATTCGCGATCCGGCAACTGCTGCGCCCCGATGCGCCTGCGGTAGTTTCGGCGCTGCAGGCGCGCGGCATCGCGGTCGAGATCCTTTCAGGCGATCGGGAACCGGCTGTTCGATCCGCCGCGCAGACGCTGGGGATTGTCGAGTGGCGCGCTGGCGTCACTCCGGCCGACAAGATCGCGCGCATCGAAGGTCTCAAACGACAAGGCTTCAAGGTGATGATGGTCGGCGACGGGCTGAACGACGCGCCATCGCTCGCCGCGTCGCACGTCTCCATGTCGCCCATCAGCGCCGCACATTTGAGCCAGGCCACCGCCGATCTGGTGTTCCTCGGCGAGCCGCTCGGCCCGGTCATCGCGGCGATCGACCTGTCCCGGAACGCGTTGCATCTGATGCGGCAAAATCTATGGCTGGCGGTCGGCTACAATCTTCTGGCGGTTCCGATTGCCATCACCGGATTTGTGACGCCTCTGATCGCGGCGGCCGCCATGTCCGGTTCATCTTTGCTCGTCATGTTGAACGCGCTTCGAGCGCGTCGTGTCGCACGCGGGAGAACGTGATGGAAGTGCTGGTAATTCTCGTTCCTTTGGCTCTGGGGCTCGGTCTCGTCGGACTGCTCGGCTTTCTCTGGTCGCTCAAAAATGGCCAGTATGACGATCTCGAGGGCGCGGCGTGGCGTGCCATTGCGGACGACGAACCGGCCCAAGCGCCGCCGCCTGGTGCTCTTGATCTGCGTCAAGAGCCGACGGCCCGCCTGACGGCATCATGAAGAAGCAAAAACGGGGTTATGCTGATGCCGTCCGCCAGTCCTGCGCTTTCTGAAGATCGTCACGCACGGTCGCCGATAAAGTTCTGCGATACCGTCAAGCAGCGGACTGTCGCTCCTGACTATCAGCGGATCTTCGAGAGTTCGTTGCGGCGGCTCCGCGACGAACGGCGCTATAGGGTATTTGCCGACATCGAGCGAGTCGCTGGAAAGTATCCCGAGGCAATCTGGCATTCCCCGGGCGGGCCACGGGAGATCGTCCTGTGGTGCTCGAACGACTATCTCGGCATGAGCCAGCACCCTGCGGTGGTGCGGGCCATGGTGGACACCGCCTCGCGCATGGGAACCGGCGCAGGCGGTACGCGCAATATTGCCGGCACCAACCATCCGCTTGTCGGGTTGGAGGACGAACTCGCCGATCTGCACGGCAAGGACGCGGCGCTGGTTTTTACGTCTGGCTATGTCTCCAACCAGGCCGGCATTTCGACCATTGCAAAGCTGATCCCGAACTGTCTCATTCTGTCCGACGCATCCAACCATAACTCGATGATCGAGGGCATTCATCAATCGAACTGCGAGAAACGGATATTCCGGCACAACGATGTTGCGCATCTCGAATGCCTGTTGATGCAGGCGGGACTGCATCGCCCGAAGCTGATCGTGTTTGAAAGCCTGTACTCGATGGATGGGGATATCGCCCCGATCGAGGCGATCTGCGCTCTCGCCGAACGCTACAACGCGATGACGTATTGCGACGAGGTTCACGCGGTCGGCATGTACGGGCCTCGCGGCGGCGGAATCAGCGAGCAGCTCGGCGTGGCCGGACGGATTGACGTGATTGAAGGAACGCTGGCGAAGGCGTTCGGTTGTCTCGGCGGCTATCTGGCCGGCTCCAGCGCAGTCATCGACGCCGTGCGATCCTATGCGCCCGGCTTCATATTCACGACCGCATTGCCGCCGGCGGTCTGCGCCGCCGCCACGGCGGCGATCCGGCATCTGAAGGTTTCAACCCGCGAACGGACGCTCCATCAAGATCGGGCCGCGCGCCTGAAATCGATGCTCGACGCGCACGGCCTTCCACGGATACACAACGGCTCGCATATTGTGCCGGTGCCGGTCGGCGATCCGGAAAAGTGCAAGGCAGTCAGCAATTTTCTTCTCTCCGAATCGGGCATTTACATTCAGCCGATCAATTATCCGACCGTGCCCAAGGGTACCGAGAGGCTGAGGATCACGCCGACGCCCTTTCATACCGACGAGCAGTGTGATCGGCTCGTCGAGAGCCTGTGCGCCGCCTGGGATGAATTTCAGGTATAGATCGGTCCGGCAGGGTCAATAAAATAGCCGAACATCGCAAGCATCCTGGCAGGAACTGCCCGCTCGATGCCGGCACCGTCCGTTAGTATGAATGTTTCAAATGCCGGCCGTGATGACGGCGCGGCGCACGCGGAGAATTGCCTCCGGTAGGGCAGCAGTCTCGCAGTCGTATTCCGACCGGCCGTGCGGCCTAAAAGATTGCGCTGCCACCCTTTTTTCGTTGTACGGGGAAATACCGGGACGGCCTGCGATGTGTCGCAGGCGGAGGCAGCGACGTGCCGAAGGCATCGAGCACGACGCACTACCGTATTTGTACGGCCCCCACATTTCACGGCTGATTAAACCGTCAGTGAAAATGTGAGCCGCATCTTCATAGCCAAGCTGCCGAAGCATTCCGTAAGGCCTGGCGCGTTTCCTGAAAATTCCACTCAAGGACAAAAGCCAATGTCGTTCTTCAATTTCCGCATCGGTGGCCGGCTCTACAGCGGCTTCGGCGCTCTCGTGTTGATCGGAGCCCTGCTTGCGGGTTTCGCGGTTTGGCAATTGGGAGCAATCCAGGTTCAGATCAAAAACTTGAACGTACAGTCCGAAAACGCCCTTCGCGTGACCTTGCTGCATGCGGACCAGGCGGAAGCTCTTGTTCCGGTTCTATATATTGAGCGTCGTTGCTGAACTACGAGCGACGGCTGCGCGGCCGAGGCCAAGGCTAATCTGCGCAGCGGCGCGAAACCCGCTCTTCCCGGTCGCTAACTGTCGCGTGCGCTGGTCAATGATGAAGTCGGAAAAGAAGACGCGGCAGGGGTGCCGCCAAGCACATTCGCGCGTGCTTGCAGCAGCGCGCGTCTGATCCAGGTCTTGATCGTGTTGACGGGCACGCCGTAACGTTTCGAAAGTTGCTTTCTGCTTTCGCCGCGGATGTAGGCTGCGATGATGAGATGACGCTGCGTCGGATTGAGCGCCCGCAGCGCATACAGAACGTTCAACCGCTGATTAAAGGTTTCGGTTTGGCCTTCCAGTACGTCGAGGGCGGTAGGATCGCTTGCCGGAAAACTGAAAAATATCGAATCGTCCGAATGAATTTCCCGAGCCGGCTTTCGCGCCATGTCGATTGCAAGGTTTCGCGCGATGGCGATCATCCAGTTCATCGGTGAACCCAGCGGCGCCCTGTACTGCGCTGCATTGAGCCAAATGCGAACGTAAGCTTCCTGGAGCACTTCTTCCGCCAAATGCTGGCGCCTGACGATCGGCAGGACGATGGAAAAAAGCTTTCGCTTGGTCGAGGAATACAGGTGTTCGAATGCCGCTGCATCCTTTCGCGACATCCGCAGCAGCAGGTTTGCGAGCCGCTGCGAACCGGTTTCTGCTGTGAGGACGGCCATCATAGCTTCCATGTGGTCCATCGCAATTCTCGACGCTCTGACAGTCAGCTATGTCAAGGTTACATGACATTATTGGAAAAACGCAAATCTTAATTGCGCGGCCACGGTGCTGCCGGGAGCAGCTTTTGCGCCTTCGAGCGACCGGAACAATCCTATGCCGGCAGCATTGTCATGCATATTTGACATATGGAGGCTGACATGCAAGGCGACAATCCAATTAGCTGGCTGATGTTTTTTACGCTGGCGGCGACAGTTTTCATCATTGCCGGCGCGTTTATTTACTTTCTGCGCTCGCGGACCAATCGGGAAATTGCCGCCGAAGCTCTGGAAGGCAATAACTCGAAAATGGGAGCCACCCCAAACGGCGCGGGCCCTGAATTGATCGGGTTCGCCGTTCTCGCCATCGCCGTGATGGGTTTACTGGTGACCGGTTATAACGGCAAATCGCGAACCGAAACGGCGCAGGCAACGACCCGGGTCGGCGGCGCAACGACCGGCATGGCGCAACCGGTGGGAAGTGCGGATCAGCCGAAGCTTTATCAGCCTGCGAATCCGGCGCCCGATACGCGTTCGGCGCCGACCTCGTCGGACACCGGCGTCGGTCCTGAAAACGGCTCGACCGGACAGCCTAAATAACAACCAGCGTCTGACATCCAGCACGAGCTTGGTCGGGAGTTTCAAGCTCCCGACCCGCCTGTTTTATGACGATAAATTTCTGGCTTGCATTTCGACAATCTTACTTTCGATTTTGCCGCGTTGGCTTCTCAGCAGGAAAGAGATGTCGGCAGGCATCTTTCCATCCTTGAGCGCATCATCGTATTTCGAAAGATTGCGTTTTTCACCGTCGATCAATCCCGGCAATATGCTCGCGTCCAGGCCGTTGAAAAGCGACCGGACGTCCATGATCGTCTTATGAACGATGGTCATGAAGGATCCTTTGTCATCGGGGATTTCGTTGGCTTTGGTCAATTCACGCGCGAGTTCTGCGGCGTTGCCTTCGTGCAATGAGATCATGTCGCGAAATAACGGCGTCATTCCCTTGCCGTCGGCGTCCTCGAGCGCTTCTTGGTATCCGTTGCGCGCGTCGATGGCGCTCACGTGAAGCGATTTCAGATGGTCCAGAGTATTGCTGTCCAAAATGTCCTCCTGTGATGAGCATTAAACGCCGCGACCGGACATGAAGCCATCGATCGGCGTAGCTTCGATCAACCGAAACCGACTATTCTTGTTCCCCGGTTCGCGCTCATCGCACGATCATCGGAAACGTCACCGCAATGGCCCATGCGAATACAGCCGCGTTGGCCAGTGCCCCCGGCAGCGGATGATGCGTCGCGCGATAGCTCCAGCGGCTGATCAGCCCGAAGGCGAGAAACAGCAACAGGATCGCGGGCACGATGATGGCCAGGAAAAACAGTTTCATGGGGTTCAGCGCGACGGCGATGGCAAGCGACAGCAGGAAGCAGAATTTTGTCAGAGCGTAGGCGCCCCGCCTCGCATGCGCGCCGCGTGTCAGCCACTCGTCGGCGATAAAGTAAGGCACGGTTCCACAGGCGATCGCCGCCATCAACGGAATGCGCGCCGGAATTGGCACAAAGGAGAAGACATAAGCATCGATCGGCAAGCCGAAGACGACGATATTGTACAGCCCGACCGCGGTCGCCGCGATGGCGATCTTCGGCCATGAGATCCGGGCGGCAGGAGATCCGCCCGTTCTCCGGCGCAGGTAAATCGACACTGCCGCGGTCAATGCGCCATACAGCAGAAAATGCACGGCCAAGTAATCGCCGAGAAGGATGGACAGGAATTCGGTCGGAATTTTCCAAAGCAGCAGCGGTGTCAGCATCGCCGGCACAAACGCTGCAATGAGCAGTGGTTTCCAGGTAAGATCCGTTGCAACCGGCGTCTGGCCCGCGGCGGGCAGCAGGGCGGACAACGGCCATGCCAATGCAACGATGCCGAGCAACAGCAATGCGAGCCAACGTCCTCGAGCGTCGATGAAATCGGCTTTCTGGCGGCCGAAGGCGTTGTTCACCCACCGCAATGATTGCTCCATGCTGTCGTGGCTGTAGAGCACGCCGATATGCTCGACGCCGCGCGCCAGCACCAGCCGTCGCGCGGTGCCGTCGGCAAAGTCACCATAGGTCCGGCCGGCGACAGCGTTGCCGCCGGCGGCCAGGTTGACAATGCGCAGGCCTTCGTCCTTCAGCATCGCGGGCTCCAGCGCGCCGACGATCACCAGCAGATTGCGTGGACTTGTTGCGGTTGCCGCCGGCGAAAACACCGAGACCGCGACGGTAGCCTGAACATCGGGATTAGCCAGCGCAAACCGCACGACAATGTCGGACGCCATCGAATGGCCGAGCACCGCGAGCCGCCGGTCGCTGTCAGGCAGCCTGGCTGCGGCAGAGGCGACTTGGCCCAATTCCCGCATCAGCTCGGATGTGATGGTTTCACCCTCGGTGATATCGCCGCGCATCGGCACCGGATTGCGGCCGTGCCCCAGGAAATCGAAGGTGACGGCGATATAGCCGTTGCGCGCCATCGTCTCGGCGAATGGCTGCATCAATTGCTGGGAACCTGCAAAACCATGCGCGATGACGACGACGGGCGCCGTCGCCTTTGCTTCCGGTTGAAAAATCGTAACCGGCGTTTCACCCACGGTCGTGCGGGTGATGCGCAACCCGTCCGCCGCGCCGCGCAGTTCATGAAGGCCGATGGCGATTGCAATGAGCGAGATTGCGGCGACGATGAATCTTGCAAGCATCAATCCTCGCCCGCGATATGTCGCTTGCGGATGCTGCGGACGGTCCACCAGATCGCAAATGCCGCAATGGGCACGAATGCTGCGGTGACGATGCTCGGCTCGATTTCCATTCGCCCGCTGTCATGGGCGGCTTTCACCAGATATCCGAACAGTCCGACGACGTAATAGGTGATTGCCGCGACGGAAAGCCCTTCCACCGTGGCCTGCAGGCGCAGTTGCAGCCGCGTCCGTGCGTTCATGGATTTCAGCAATTCCTGATTTTGCTGCTCGAGTTCGACATCGACGCGCGTGCGCAACAGATCGGCAGCGCGGGCCAGCTTGAGCGAAAGGATGGATTGCCGCGCTTCGATTGTGACGCAGGTGCGCAATGCCGGCTTCATGCGGCGTGCGAGGAAGGACGACCAGGTCGGAAGGCCGCCCACCTTCCGCTCGCCGATGGTCTGCAGCCGCTGCTCGACGATTTCCTCGTAGGCGCGGCTCGCGCCGAAGCGAAATACGCTGGCGGCGGCGCCGGCTTCCACCTCGGCGGCCAAGGCCGTCAGTTCATCCAGAAGCCTGTGGTTGCTCTCGAGATCGCCGGCCCGGCGCATCTGCTCCGTCACCTCGACAAGACGTCGCTCGGAGGCCGCGATCGAAGGGGCGAGGCGCTGCGCCTCCGGCAGGCCGAGCAAAGCCAGCGTGCGATAGGTTTCCAGCTCGATCACGCGCTGTACCAGGGCGCCGGCCCGCTCCGCCGACATAGTGCGGTCGGAGACAAGGATGCGCACAAACCCCGTTGGTCCGGGTTGAAAGTCGGTGGCGTAGACCGCGGCGCCATCGGAATTCTCCGCGATGGCCAGGCTTGCATTGTCGAACAGACGTTCCGGCGACGTTCGTGGCGCGTCATCGCCGAGGAGATGCAGGTCGATTGCCACCAGCAGCGGCCCGGGTTGCGGCACGAGGCGCATCGGCGACGCCAGCGATGCGGCATCCGGATAAAACGGGACGGCAGCCGGCTCCGACGGCATCTCCCAGGTGTAGGTGGTGAATTCCGAATGCTGTTCCCAGCGCAGAGCCGTGGTGCCGAAGGGGGCGCGATGGTGCTTTTCGGTGGAGGGTGGCCGTGGCAGGCCGCGTGATTCGCAGAAGGCTACGAGGTTGGCGCGGTCGGCTTGCGCGCGAGTCCCTGAGGTGTCGAACGCGAAATGCAGGATCCGCGACGGCACCGCCAGCGGGGTAAATGGCCGCGCGTGGACTTCGCCGAGGATCGCGGCGCGCAGCGGATGCGGCACAAGCCGCGCGGCGTCACCACCGCCAATCAGCACGTCGGCGCTCATCGTGTCTGCTCTATCCCGAATATGCGTGTTCTGCCACGACTAGCACTCGGTTGCGTCGGACAGAAGCTGAAACGTCGTTTGCTGCGTAAGTTCCACATGCTGGATGGAGAGCAAAAATTTTGCGCGCATATATAGAGAGTGGCGATGTGCCCGGATGCGTAAGGTGCGCCGCAATCCAAGACCATGTTTGCATTCCCGGGGCGGGTGGTCTTAATTTGGCGAAGGAAAGCCCCGCAATCTGTCGCGCGGTTATCGGGATGGAGCGCCGGTGGTGGGAGTTTCGATGCGGATCGGAACGCGTAAGAGTACGATGGCGCTTGCCCAGACCGAGGATATCGCACGGCGTCTGAAGGCGGCAGCACCCGATCTCGATGTCGAGATCGTCAAGTTCGAGACCGTCGGCGATACCGATCAGACCAGCAAGTTGTTGATGCATGGCGGCAAGGGCGGCGCTTTCGTCGCCGAGATTCGCGCGGCCGTCAGAGCAGGCAGGCTGCATGCCGCGATGCATTCGCTCAAGGACATGCCCGGCAACGAGGATACGCCGGGGCTGGTGATCGGCGCGACGCTCGCCCGCGATCCGCCGACCGACGCGCTGGTGCTTCGCGCCGGAGTTTCCATGGAAGATATCAGGCGTTCGCGCGGCAAAGGCTTCAGGCTCGGCACAAATGCGGTGCGCCGAGCCGCCTATGCGCGGCGGTTGTTTCCCGATATCGAGGTAATTCATTATCGCGGCGCGGCCGATACCAGGGTGCGCAAGCTCGATCAGAGCGAGATGCAGCGGTTACCCGGCGGCGGGGAGGTCGGTCCCGCCGACGCATTGATCATGGCGCGATCGGGGCTGGAACGTGTCGGGCTGGCGAACCGCATTGCCTATGAGTTCTCGCCGCTGGAAATGCTGCCGGCGGTAGGCCAGGGCATCGTCGCGGTGGAGTGCGCCGCCGCCGATTGGCAAACCCGGCGCTATCTATCCTTGATCGACGATCCCGCGGCGCATCTGAGCTGCGATGCCGAGCGCGAGGTATTGTGGGTGCTCAACGGTCACTGCAATTCGCCGATTGCGGGCTATTCCACGATCGATGCGGCCCGGATGTCGCTGACCGCATCGGTTCTGGACGAAGTCGGCAGGCAGTTCATCGAAGTCTCGCGCAGCGGTCCGGCCGAGCGGCCACGCGAGCTCGGCCGGGCGGTCGGACTCGCATTACTGGACAAGGGCGCGGCCGCGGTCATCGAACGCACCCGGCCCGAGCCCATCAAGGGTTAGCATGGCAACAGCATTTCCATTTTCAGCCATCGTCGGTCAGGATGAGATGAAGCTTGCGCTGCTGATAGCAGCGGTCGATTCCAGGGTCGGCGGAGTGCTGGCGTTCGGCGATCGCGGCTCCGGAAAATCCACCGCGGTGCGCGCGCTTGCGGGTCTGCTGCCGAAAATGAAGGTCGTGGCAGGGTGTCGCTATAATTGCGATCCGGACAACAAGGCCGAATTCTGCGACGATTGCCGTGTCCGCGCCGCCAAGAGCGCGCTGAAATCAACGCAGGTGCCGGTGCCCGTGGTCGATCTGCCGCTCGGCGCCACCGAAGATCGCGTCGTCGGCGCGCTCGACCTGGAGCGCGCGCTTGCCGGCGGCGAAAAATCATTCGAGCCCGGGCTGCTGGCGCGGGCGCATCGCGGGTTTCTCTACATCGATGAAGCCAACCTGCTGGAAGATCATCTGGTGGATCTGTTGCTGGATGTCGCCGCGTCCGGCCAGAACGTCGTCGAGCGCGACGGATTGAGCATCCGCCATCCGGCAAGGTTCGTGCTGGTCGGTACGGGCAATCCGGAAGAAGGCGAATTGCGGCCTCAACTGCTGGATCGGTTCGGAATGTCGGTCGAAGTCAAAACGCCGGACGACCTGCCGAGCCGTGTCGAAGTGGTTCGCCGCCGCGATGCCTTTGAACGCGACAGCGCTGCTTTCATCGAGGCTTGGGCCAAGGAGGAGGCAAAACTGCGCAGGAAGATTATCGCGGCGCGCGAGCAGTTGTCGTCAGTCACCGTCTCGGACGCGGCGCTGGAACGTGCAGCCAAGCTTTGCATGACCCTCGGCACCGACGGTCTGCGTGGAGAATTGACGCTGATGCGTGCGGCGCGCGCGTTGGCGGCACTCGAACGCGCGAAGGCGGTCACGGACGACCATCTTCGCCGGGTCGCGCCGCCGGCGCTGCGCCATCGCCTGCGCCGCAATCCGCTCGACGATGCCGGATCGACAGTGCGCGTCGACCGCGCCATTGCTGAAATATTCGGATGAACGCGGCGCTGGCCTGGTCCGATGCGGCGACCGCGGCGCAACTGTTCGCGGTCGATCCGGCCGGCATCGGCGGCGTGTGGTTGCGATCGCGCGCCGGGGCGGTGCGGGATCGCTGGCTCGCGGCGATGCGTGCCGCTTTGCCGCCGTCGCACCCGTTGAAGCATTTGCCGCTGCATATCGCCGATGGCCGGCTGCTCGGCGGCCTTGATCTCGACGCGACCCTGCTCGCGGGGAGGCCGGTTGCCGAGCGCGGGTTGCTGGGGGAAGCTGATGGCGGCGTGCTGATGGTGGCCATGGCCGAACGGCTGTCCTGCGCGACCGCGGTGCACATTACGTCGGCGATGGACGCCCGGGAGACCATGGTCGAGCGCGATGGAGTTTCGCTGCGGATGCCAGCCCGGTTCGGCGTCGTCGCGCTGGACGAAGGCCTCGATGACGAATTTGGGCCGGCCGGGCTGCGCGATCGCCTGGCGTTTCATATCGGCCTGAACGAGATTGGCATTCGCGAGGCCGATGAATTTGCCATTCACGCCGAGGAAATTATGGCTGCGCGCGAGCGGCTACTCTTCGTCAGGGCGGACAAGAAGCTTATCGAAGCGATTTGCGCGGCGGCTGCCGCGCTGGGCATCGATTCATTGCGCGCGCCGCTTCAAACGATCCGTGCGGCCTGCGCCAGCGCCGCGCTTGCGGACCATCCAAAGGTTGATCGGGACGACGTCGCTTTGGCCGCCCGTCTGGTGCTGGCGCCGCGGGCGCTGGTATTGCCGCAGACGGAGGAAACGAAACAGTCGTCCGAGCCGCCGCCGGACGACAATTCGGGCGATTCCGATCATGGCGATGACAGCGAGAGGCCGGACATCGACCGAGCCCTCGATGAGGTTATTCTGGCGGCGGTCCAAGCCGCGCTTCCGCCCGATGTGCTGGCGGCGTTGCGTGCATCAGCCGGCGGCTCGCGAGCGCGTTCGCAAGGCAAAGCCGGCTCATTCCGGAAGTCCAATACGCGTGGCCGCCCGACCGGCGTGCTGCGCGGCGATTTGCGCGCTGGCGCCAAACTCAACGTCATCGAGACGCTGCGCGCGGCCGCGCCGTGGCAGGCGCTGCGGCGACGTGAAGCAATAACCGCCGGCGATAGCGACGGAGGTCCGCGCATCCTGGTGCGCAAGGACGATTTCCGCATCACGCGATTCAAGCAGCGTAGCGAAACCGCCACGATCTTCGTTGTCGATGCGTCCGGCTCCGCGGCGCTGCATCGGCTCGCCGAGGCCAAGGGCGCGGTAGAACTGCTGCTTGCGGACTGTTACGTGCGGCGCGATCAGGTGGCGCTGATTGCATTTCGTGGCAACGTCGCGGAACTGTTGTTGCCGCCGACGCGCTCGCTGGCGCGCGCCAAGCGCAGCCTTGCGGGCTTGCCGGGGGGCGGCGGTACGCCGCTCGCAGCCGGTCTCGATGCAGCGTTCGCGCTTTCGGACCTGATTCGCCGTAAAGGACAGACGCCGACGGTCGTTCTGCTCACCGATGGGCGTGCCAATATTGCGCGCGACGGCGGACAGGGACGTCCGCGCGCGGAGGAAGACGCGATCGGCGCCGCACGTCAATTGCGTGCCGCCGGAATAACCGCCGTACTGGTGGATACCTCGCCGCGTCCTGGCCCGGCGGCGGAAACATTCGCAAGGGAAATGGGGGCGCGATATCTGCCATTGCCGCAGGCCGACGCCGCGACGCTGTCGAAAGCGGTGCTGGCGGGCAGGCGTTAGCCTAGCCGCTATAGGCTCGCACCCGTTTCACCATCTGCTCGACATGGGCAATCGGCGTTTCCGGCTGAATGCCGTGGCCGAGGTTGAAGATCAACCTGCCTTTCGCGTAATTCGCCAGTACGTCATCGATCGAGCGATCCAGCGCATCGCCGCCCGCGATCAGCACCAGCGGATCGAGATTGCCCTGCACGGCGACCTTGGTTTGCACCCGCTCGCGGATCAATGACGGCTCGGTGGCCCAATCGATGCTGACGGCATCGACGCCGGTCGCTTCCACATAGGCCGGCAGCAGCGCCCCGGCGCCGCGCGGAAATCCTATGATTTTCGCGTCCGGCGCTTTGGCGCGGACGCCCTCGACGATGCGCCTGGTCGGCTCGACCGACCAGCGCTGAAATTCGCGCGGCGGCAATACGCCGGCCCAGGTATCGAAAATCTGCAGCGCGTCGGCGCCGGCTCCAAGCTGGCCCAGCAGATAGGTGATGGAATTCTCGACGACGGCATCGATGATTTTCGCGAATGCTTCCGGATGTCGATAAGCCATCATCCGCGCCGGCGCCTGATCCGGCGTGCCCTGGCCCGCCACCATGTAGGTCGCCACCGTCCACGGCGCTCCGCAGAAGCCGATCAGCGCAATCGCCGGGTCGAGTTCGCGCCGGACGCGGCGCAAGGCTTCGAATACCGGTTCGAGTTTTGTAAAATCGGCTTTCGCGGCCAGCGTCCCGATCTTGTCAGGCGTATCCAACGGATCGAGCCGCGGTCCTTCGCCGACTTCGAACCGCACCGAGCGGCCGAGTGCATAGGGGATGACGAGAATATCCGAGAAGATGATGGCGGCGTCGAAATTGAAGCGCCGGATCGGCTGCAACGTCACCTCGGCCGCGAATTCCGGGTTGAAGCAGAGATCGAGAAAACCGCCGGCCTTGGCGCGAACCTCCCGGTATTCGGGCAGATAGCGGCCGGCCTGACGCATCATCCAGAGCGGCGGCACGCTCTGCCGGCGCCCTGAAAGGACTTCAATAAAAGGTTTGATTGCCGGGTTTTGTGTCAAGCAGTATTTCCGCCGTTTCTCGACAAGCTTCTTTGTCGTTTCTGATACACTGCCGAAACGGTCTTGGCCACGGCGGGATGCGTATGGATTTGAAAAAGGAGTTCGCCATGAGCCTGGCCGCACCGACATTCAGCCCGGCTGCGCTTAGCGGCTCCATCGAATTGCCTGCGCCGGTATCCGGCCAGCGCCACGAGGTCGGCAGTCCGGTCGGCAGGCTGACCTGGTATTCGGCCGGTCCTGAAACCGATGCCGTGTTTCCGCCGCTATTGCTCGTCCACAGCATCAACGCCGCCGGTTCGGCTTACGAGGTCAAGCCGCTCTACGAGCATTACCGCCAAAGCCGAACCGTGTATGCGCTCGAATTGCCCGGCTTCGGCCACTCCGAACGTCGCAAGCGCGAATACACCGTACGCATGATGACCGACGCCATCCTGATCGCCGTCAACGAGATCCAGAATGTGCACGGCCGCGGTCCGATCGACGCACTGGCGGTGTCGCTGTCGTCGGAATTTCTTGCACGCGCCGTGACCGAGATGCCGCTGGCGTTTCGCAGCGCCGCTCTGGTCAGTCCGACCGGTTTCAGCAGCAAGGACGCCAGCGCGAAATGGCAGGACGGCACCAGGGGCATGCCGTGGCTGCACGGATTCTTTGAGTTTCCGCTGTGGAGCGCCGCGTTCTTTCGGCTCCTGACCAGTCCGGTGAGCATCCGCTATTTCCTGCGAAAGACCTGGGGCTCGGACGATTTCGACCGAGGTCTGGCGCAGTACGATTACCTCACCACCCATCAGCCCGGCGCGCAGCATGCGCCGTATTATTTCGTCTCCGGCTATCTGTTCAGCGAAGACATTATTCGGATCTATCACTCGCTGACATTGCCGGTGTGGATGTCGCATGGCGTGCGCGGAAATTTTGTCGATTACAGCAAGAAGACGCTGGTGCAAGGCCGCGCCAATTGGACCATCCAGGTATTTCCGACCGGAGCGATGCCGCATTTTGAAGCAAGAGACGCGTTCGTCCGGGCGTTCGACGCGTTTCTCGCTGGCGTATCGCCGGCTTCACCCGAATAACAACGATGTCCGACCTCGTCTGGAGCAGGGATGGCCGGGACTGGCCCAATCGGGACGCCAGCACGTTCGTCGAAGCGGCCGGATTGAGATGGCATGTGCAGCGGATGGGCAAGGGACCTTCGCTGCTGCTGATTCACGGCACCGGTGCCGCGACCCATTCGTGGCGGGGACTGATGCCGATCCTGGCAGGGCATTTCGCCGTCCTCGCGCTCGATCTGCCAGGTCATGGCTTTACCCAATCGCCTTCGTCGCAGCGGCTGTCGCTGCCGGGCATGGCTTCCGACATTAGCCGGCTTCTTCACACGCTCGCCGCGAAGCCCGAAATCGCGGTCGGCCACTCGGCCGGCGCTGCGATACTCGCGCGAATGTGCCTCGACGGCAAAATTGCTCCGCGGCTGCTGGTAAGCCTCAATGGCGCATTCATGCCGTTCGGCGGCGTGGCCAACCACCTGCTTTCGCCGCTGGCGAAACTGCTGGTGCTCAATCCTTTGGTGCCGCGTCTGTTTGCAAGGCAGGCGGCAGCCGCCGGCGCGGTTGAACGGCTGATTCAAAACACCGGTTCGACCATCGACGCTCCGGGCATCGCGCTCTATCGCAAGCTCGTGCGCAGCCCTGCGCATGTGGCGGCGGCGTTGCGAATGATGGCGAACTGGCGGCTCGAGCCATTGCTGCATGATTTGCCGCGGCTGACGACAAGCTTGTTACTGATCGCCGCGGCAAACGATCGATCGATTTCACCCGACGTCACCCGGCAGGTCCGTGAAATCGCCCCGCAGGCGGAAATCGAGCTTGTGCCCGGCTTGGGGCACCTTGCTCATGAAGAGCGGCCGCAACTGATCGCGAACCTCATCATGAGATACCCGGCGCAGACGAGCAGGGCGAGCGAAAGCGCGCCTGCACTGTAAACCAGATTTTACAGATATGGACTATGCATCTGTCAATAAATAGTTACAGTGCTGTCCATGCTGGATTCTGCTTCTGCCCGATCGACATTACAAATCTCGCCCGACGGCCAGCCGCATGCGGTGGTGATCGGCAGCGGTTTTGGGGGGTTGGCGGCGGCAGTTAGGCTTGGCGCCAAGGGCTACCGCGTCACCGTGCTGGAACAGCTCGATGCCCCCGGTGGCCGCGCCTACGTTTACAGGCAGGACGGTTTTACATTCGATGCAGGCCCGACCATCGTCACGGCCCCATTCCTGTTCGAGGAATTGTGGAAGCTGTGCGGACGAAAACTGTCGGACGCCGTGACGCTGGTGCCGGTATCGCCGTTCTATCGCATCCGTTTTCAGGACGGCTCGCACTTCGACTATTCCGGGGATGCGGTTGCGATGCGCGCCGAAATCGCGCGGTTTTCGCCCGGCGATGCGGACGGCTACGACGCGTACATGAAAGCCAGCGAGGAAATCTTCAAGGTCGGCTTCGAACAGCTCGGCGACGTTCCTTTCAGCAAGTGGACCGACATGGCGAAGATCGCGCCGCAGATGGTCAAGCTGTCCAGCTATCGCAGCGTCTACAGCCTGGTTTCAAAGTTCTTCCGCGATTCCCGGCTCCGTGTCGTGTTCAGCTTCCATCCGCTGCTGATCGGCGGCAATCCGTTCACCGCAAGTTCGATCTACTGCCTGATCGCGTTCCTGGAACGCCGATGGGGCGTGCACTTTGCCATGGGCGGCACCGGCCGGCTGGTCGACGGCCTGGTCGGACTGATCGAAGGCCAGGGGGGCTCGGTTCGCTGCGGGCAGCAAGTTCGCGAGATCATCGTCAAGGATGGCGCGGCGTGTGGCGTGCGCCTCGGCTCCGGCGAAACCATATCGGCTGATGTCGTGGTTTCCAACGCCGATTCGGCCTGGACCTATCGCCATCTGCTGCCGGCCTCCGCGCGGCCGCGCTGGACCGACGAGCGCATCGAACGCGCGCGCTATTCCATGAGCCTGTTCGTCTGGTATTTCGGCACGCGCCGCAAATATTCCAGCGTGCCGCACCACACCATCCTGCTCGGACCGCGCTACAAGGAATTGCTCGCCGATATTTTCGAACGCAAGGTCCTTGCTGATGATTTCAGCCTGTACCTGCATCGCCCCACCGCGACCGATCCGTCGCTGGCGCCGGAGGGCTGCGACGCGTTCTACGTGCTGTCGCCGGTGCCGCATCTGCAGAGCGGCACCGACTGGAGCGTCGCCGCGGAAAAATACCGCCGCGCGATATCGCAGGAACTTGGCAACACCGTATTGCCCGATCTGGAAAACCAGATCGTCAGTTCGCGGATGCTGACGCCGCAGGACTTTCAGGACCGGCTGTCGTCGTTCCGCGGTGCCGCGTTCGGATTGGAGCCGATACTGACGCAGAGCGCCTGGTTCCGGCCGCACAATCGTAGTGAGGATGTCGACCGGCTGTATCTGGTCGGCGCCGGCACCCATCCCGGCGCGGGCTTGCCCGGCGTGCTGTCCTCCGCCCGTGTTCTCGATTCCCTCGTCCCGGATGCCGAAAGTCTGGGCCGCTCAAGCCTGGTGAATGCATGACGATTCATTCGACGATGACGGACGTCTACGCCTGCCGCGCGTTGCTGAGAGGCGGCTCGCGCACGTTCCACGCGGCTTCAAAATTGCTGCCGCGGAAGGTCGCCGATCCGGCCATCGCACTCTATGCGTTTTGCCGGCTCGCTGACGACGCGGTCGATTTCGGCAGCAATCGCGCCGCCGCCGTGCAACGACTGAGGAAAAGGCTGGAGCGCGCCTATCGCGGCCAGCCGATGAATCTCGCCGCCGACCGCGCTTTCGCCGACGTGATCGCGCGTTTCGCCATTCCGCGCGAGTTGCCCGAGGCGTTGCTCGAGGGGCTGGCGTGGGACGCCGAGGGCCACCGTTACGAGACACTGTCGGAGCTCTACGCTTATGCGGCGCGCGTCGCCGGCGCGGTGGGAGCGATGATGACGCTGGTGATGGGGCAGCGCGCCCCGGAAATCGTGGCGCGCGCCTGCGATCTCGGCATCGCCATGCAGCTTACCAACATCGCCCGTGACGTCGGTGAGGACGCCCGTGCCGGAAGGCTGTATCTGCCGCTGGCCTGGCTGCGCGAGAGCGGAATTGATCCGGACAGGTGGATGGCCGATCCGTTGTTCACGCCTGAGATCGCCATGATCGTGCAGCGCCTCCTGGACGCAGCCGACGTGATGTACGACCGTGCAACGCTCGGCATCGCCAATCTGCCCTTGTCCTGCCGTCCCGGCATCTATGCAGCGCGGGCGCTCTATGCGGAAATCGGCCGCGAGGTGGAACGAGGCGGACTGGATTCGGTTTCGCGGCGCGCAGTGGTTTCGACCAACCGCAAGCTGACGGTGTTGGCGCGCACGCTGGCCCTGCTGGAAACCGGATGGACGCCGGCGAAGAATTCCGACGCAGGCGCGCAGCTTGACGAAGCCCGCTTCCTGATCGAGGCGGTCGCGGCAACGCCGGTGCGCCAGCCCGAACATAAAGGCAGGGCAAAACCGATCGAGGATCGCGTGGTGTGGGTGATCGACCTGTTTGCGCGGCTGGAGCGGCGCGATCAGTTGCAGCGTACCGGGTCGTTCCGATAACACCATCGAAAATGCCCGGCATCGCCGCGATCAACGACGAGAAGATCAGCACGCCCGGCCACTGCTCGATGCCGCCGCTGCCAAGCTGACCTGGGCGGTCTTGAAACCGAGGCTGATTTGAATCGCTAACTGTCGTTACCGGAACAAGGACCGCCCATGGACGGCTATCTCGGATTTATCGAGTTCTTCGTGGTCGCCCTGTTCGCCATGTCGTGGGGCGTGCTTGAGCTGGTCGGCAGGCGGCTCGACAGGAAGAAGGAAGCCGAGCGGGCAAAGCAGCAGAATTCTGCGCCGCCGCGGTGAGACACTCGCTCATGTCCATGCCCTTGGCATCCGGAACGGCAGCATCGCCTGCACCACCGGCATCGCGAACCGGTCAAGCGACAGGCTTTCGTGCATCAGCGCCACCGGCTCGCCAAGCAGTTTCGCCGAGATCACCGAACGCGCGTAAAAAGGCGCGTCTTCCAGGGTTTTGACGACAGTCGCGCCGTCTTCGCTGCGAACGCTACGATCGACGCGCCATCCCGTGCGTCTCAACCCGACCATGCGCGGCGGTACGAACGTCTGCATCCTGCCTTGCGGATCGAACGTCATCGCCAGATCGATGCGGCTGCCATCGCGGCGCTGCGCTTCATAAAGAATTACCGCTCCGTCTTGCATCGCGCCGCGCGCCCATTGCCAATCGCTGAAATCCTGTTCGAGCGGCGCGTCGCCACGGTTCATGTCGAAGTAACCGTCCCCTTGCCAGCGCAGGTGCGGATGATCGAGGGCGACCTGAACGCGCGCGCAGGGTGCAATCGGCCACCACATGTGACGGCCTTTTTCGCCGAGCGTGAAGGCCTGCCGCGTGATTGCGGTTGGAACGACGCGCACCGTACCGCGGACGCGCCGGGGAATCGGCACCGCGATCTCATCGATGCGGATCGTCAGTGACGTGCCATCCCATGAAAGACTGCTCGGCCCGACGCTGAAAGAATTCGTCGTACGGCTGACAGCGCCGCGCGGCCGTTCCGTCATCGCCCACCGGTTGCGGCCCCTGCGGTAGACCGCGACATTGATGGCGCAGTGATTGAGCGGATCGACTGCGCCCTTGCGGCGCGCGAACGCATAATAGGGCGAGAAAACGCTGCCGATGAAGGCGATGATGGCGATGCCGCTCTCGCCGTCGTCGCTCAGCGCATCGACATACCACCAGGCATAGCCGTTTTTGGCGACCGGCCGATCGAACCCAAATCCGCCATCAGGCTGGCCGCCGCCGAACGGCCCGACAGCGCCGCCATCGGCACGCCCGGCCCCGGATGGGTGCTGCCACCCGCCAGATACAGGCCCGGAATTCTGGTGCGGGCTCCCGGCCGCTGGAACGAAGCCGTCCATCCGTGCGAGCTGCGGCCATATAGCGCGCCTCCCGTCGCCGGAAACAGGTTGTTGAAATCCGCCGGAGTAGTCGCCTTCATGGCCTCGGGCCGCCGATGGATATGCAGGCCGCAGCGCTCCAGGGCGCCGAATGTCCGCTGCGCGCATTGCTCCACCTCCGCTGCATCGTAGGAATGCCGGTCGCCGTTCGCGGGCGCATTGATGAGAACCAGCAGCTTTTCCTCGCTGCCTCCGACGCCGTTATCGTCGTCGCGATCCTGCGCGCAGACATACACCGTAGGGTCGCGCGGCGTCGTAGCGCGGGAAAAAATACTGTCGAACTCGGCCTCGTAGTTGCGCGAGAAGAAAACGTTGTGCCTGCTGAGCCTGAAGCCGTCCGTAGCTGCAACCAGGCTCCAGGTCATAGCCGACAGTGATCGCGCACGCGGCGGTATCGCCGCGGCGGCGCGGCGAGAGGCGATGCCGAACAGTCCGTTCGCCACCGCGGCAATATCGGCATTCACGATCACCGCGTCCGCCGCAACGCGTTCGCCGCTCGCAAGCCGGACGCCGCTGGCACGCCCGCAATTAGTGAGGACTTCGCGCACTTCCTGACCATAGCGGATCGTCGCGCCAGAATACCTCGCGCAATCCGCCAGCGCCTGGGCGAGCCCGTGCATGCCGCCGTCGATGCTCCAGACCCCTTCGCGCTCGACATGCGCCACCAGCATCAGCGTTGCCGGGGCCTGGAACGGCGACGAACCGCAATAGGTGGCATAACGTCCGAACAGTTGCCGCAGTCTCGGGTCGTGGAAATATTGCGAGAGCGCCGACCACATCGACGAGAACGGTTTGATCTGCGGAAGCTGCATCAATCCGCGAAAGCCGTTAGCCCCGATCAGTCCGCCCATGCTCGGCTGCGGGGCGCGCAGGAACGGCTTTTCGAGGATGTCGTAGATTCGCCGGGTGTCGCGGCAGAACATGCGATAGCGCCTTGCCTCGGCGGAGCCCGCGAAATCCCCGATCGCCTCGACCGAGCGTTCTTCGTCCGCGAACAGATCCAGCCGCGCAGGCTCATCCCAGGCGTGGCGGGCCAGCACCTCAAGCGGACGCAGCCGCACATGGTCTGCAAAGTTCTTTCCCGCGGCGGCGAACAGTTCGTCGAACACCCAGCGCATGGTGAAAACCGTTGGCCCGCTGTCGATCTGCGAAGAACCTATTTTGATCTGTCGCATCTTGCCGCCAGGCGCGGAGCCGCGCTCGACCACGGTGACATCGAGGCCGCGTGCTGCAAGTGCGAAGGCGGCAACGAGCCCCGCGACACCAGCTCCGACGACGACAACACGATCTTTGGGCATGGCCGACGCCGCCTCCGCGTTGTCGATTGACAGCTGTCCATAATTATTTACAGTTATATAGACAAGTCAAATTGACACATTTTCTGCCAACACGGAAGGTCTGCCATGGATGTCAGCAGCCGGATCGAGCGAGCTCTCAACGACGCCGTGGCTCGGGCGGAGGTTCCAGGATGCCCGCCGCGGCTGGCGGCAGCGATGCGGTACGCAGTCTTCCCCCGCGGTGCCCGCGTTCGGCCACGGCTTTGTCACAGCGTTGCCGCAGCATGTGGAGAGGACCATCCGGCCGCGACCGAGGCCGCCGGGGCGGCCCTCGAGCTGCTGCATTGCGCCTCATTGGTGCATGACGACTTGCCCTGCTTCGACGCCGCGGAAACCCGACGGGGACGACCTTCGGTGCATAAGGCGTTCGGCGAACCGCTCGCGGTTTTGACCGGCGATGCGCTGATCGTGCTGGCGTTCCAGACGCTTGCACGTATCCAATGCGTACCGGAACGGCTCGCCACGTTGACGCTCGCGGTGGCACAGGCGGTCGGCGTGCCCTCGGGCATCGTCGCGGGCCAGGCGTGGGAATGCGAATCGCAGATTGATCTCGCGCACTATCATCGTTCCAAGACGGGGGCGCTGTTTGCCGCGGCGACGGTGGCGGGCGCGGCCTCGGCCGGCGCCGACGCCGAGCCATGGCGGATGGTCGGCGAGAAGCTCGGCGAGGCCTATCAGGTCGCCGATGACATTCGTGATGCCGCGTCTGATGAACATGAGATCGGCAAGCCGGTCGGGCGCGATCTCGCGCTGGGACGTCCGAGTGCGGTGATCGAGCTCGGCCTCGATGGTGCGCTGTACCGGCTGCACGAACTGGTGCGGGGTGCAATCGAGGCGATGCCGCCGTGTCCCAATGGCGCCGAACTGCGCTCGCTCATGCTCTCGGAGGCCAAGCGCCTGGTGCCCGCCAAGCTCGCGCAATTCGCGGCGTAGCGGCCATGGCGACGATCGCGCATCATGGGGTCGGGGACGACAAGTCCGACCCGAAGCGCGCCGTCGAGCCTGCGCCGGCGGTGCATATGTCGTCGCGGCTGTCGTTGCATGACCGCATGCTCGGCTTACGGGATGCGATTCTCGCCAATCCGGGTTTTCAGCGATTTGCAGGCGCTTTTGCCCTGACCCGGCCAATCGCGCGGCAGCGCGCGAACGCGCTGTTCGATCTCTGCGCCGGCTTCGTCTATTCGCAGATATTACTGGCCTGTGTGCGGCTGCGGCTGTTCGATGAGCTGGCCGGCGGGCCGGTGGCTGTGAGCGAATTATCGTCGCGGCTGTCGCTGCCGCTGGAGGCAGCCGTGCTGCTGCTGGATGCGGCGGTCTCCCTGAAACTGGTCCAGCGCCGCAGCGGCGGCCGCTACGGCCTTGGCCCGCTCGGTGCAGCGTTGATCAGCAATCCCGGGGTGCTCGTGATGATCGAGCATCACGCGATGCTCTACAGCGACCTTCAGGATCCCGTCGCGCTGTTGCGGGGTGAAGCCGGGGCAGGGCAGCTCGCGGGTTACTGGCCTTATGCCAGGGGCGGCAAGCCGGCCGATCTTTCCGGTGACGCGGTCGCTCCCTATACCGCGCTGATGGCGGCGTCGCAGCCGATGATCGCGCAGCAGGTGCTGTCCGCCTACTCGTTCCATGGACATCGATGCCTGCTCGACGTCGGCGGCGGCGACGGTTCCTTCATCGCTGCGGTGGCCGCGCTGACGCCGAAGCTACGCTGCGTGTTGTTCGATCTTCCCGCCGTGGCCGACAAGGCCAGCGAGCGGTTCAGCACCACGGGGATATCGTCGCGCGCGGTCGCGATGGGCGGAAGCTTTCTGACCGATCGGCTGCCCGATGGCGCCGATATCGTCTCACTGGTGCGGGTCATCCATGATCATGATGATGCCGCCGTGATGATCCTGCTGCGTGCGGTCCACCGCGTACTGCCGGGCAACGGGACGCTTTTGATCGCCGAACCCCTCTCCGGCGTCCGCGGCGCCGAGCCGATCGGCGACGCCTATTTCGCATTTTACCTGCTGGCGATGGGCAGCGGGCGGCCGCGGACCTTCGAACGTTTGCGGCAAATGCTTATCGAAGCCCGGTTCGTCGATATCGCGTTGCGGCCGGCGCCGATGCCGATGCTTACCAGCATCATTACAGCCCGGGCCGCGTAAGAATTCTGTTAGTCTAACTTGACACTCCAGAACGTCAGGTTAGCATGACATCTGCGGATCAGGATTCCGCCGTCCAGATTGGGGAGAGCGATGGACACCATCGCGGTGGTGCTACAGCAGCCGGAGCAAGTGGAGCTCAATCGGCTTGCTTTGACTGCGCCGACCCCGGACGATGTCATCGTCGACGTCGAGTGGAGCGGGGTCAGCACCGGCACCGAGCGGCTGCTGTGGTCGGGACGGATGCCCTCGTTCCCCGGAATGGGATATCCGCTGGTCCCCGGCTATGAGTCGGTAGGGCGCGTGGTTGAGGCCGGATCGGCAACCGACCTCCATCCCGGTCAGCGCGTCTTCGCCCCCGGGGCGAAATGTTTTGGCGAGGTGCGCGGCCTGTTCGGCGCCACGGCATCGCGGCTGGTGGTGCCGGGGAAGCGCGTGGTGCCGCTCGACCAGAACCTTGGCGACCGGGGAATCCTGCTTGCGCTGGCCGCGACAGCCTATCATGCCATCGCCGCACGAGGTGCTGCAGCTCCCGACTGTATTGTCGGTCACGGCGTGTTGGGGCGGCTGCTGGCACGCATCTCGATCGCGGTCCGAAATGATCCGCCGGTGGTGTGGGAGAAAAACCCGGCGCGCGTCGGCGGCGGGGCCGGATATGGCGTGCTCGATCCGGAGCACGACACGCGCCGCGATTACAAGAGCATCTACGACGCCAGCGGCGACGCCGGCCTGCTGAATTCATTGATCGGCCGTCTCGCGCCCGGCGGCGAAATCGTTCTCGCCGGATTCTACAGCGAGCCGCTGTCTTTCGCGTTTCCCCCCGCGTTCATGCGCGAAGCGCGGATTCGCGTTGCCGCGGAATGGCAGCCGCCCGATCTGGTCGCGACCAAGGCGTTGATCGAGTCCGGCCGGCTTTCGCTGGATGGTCTGATCACCCATCGCCACGACGCACGGGCCGCACCGGACGCCTACCGCGTGGCCTTCGAAGATCCCGCGTGCCTCAAAATGGTTTTGAACTGGAGTTCGCTCTCATGAATGCCGTGCCTCAAATCAGCATGAAGGACGCCCTGCGCGCGGAAGCCGCGATCGAACCGAACGCGCCGGCGACGACGCCGGTCACCAAAGAAACCCAGATTATCGCAATCTACGGGAAGGGCGGCATCGGCAAGAGTTTCACGTTGGCAAATCTTTCCTACATGATGGCGCAGCAGGGCAAAAAGGTGCTGCTGATCGGCTGCGATCCTAAGAGCGACACCACCTCGCTGCTGTTCGGCGGCCGCGCTTGTCCAACCATCATCGAAACATCATCCAAGAAGAAGCTCGCCGGCGAGGAAGTGAAGATCGGCGACGTCTGTTTCAAGCGCGACGGCGTGTTTGCCATGGAGCTTGGCGGCCCGGAAGTAGGGCGCGGCTGCGGCGGCCGCGGCATCATTCACGGCTTCGAACTGCTGGAAAAGCTTGGCTTCCACGAGTGGGGTTTCGACTACGTGTTGCTCGACTTTCTTGGCGACGTCGTCTGTGGCGGGTTCGGCTTGCCGATCGCGCGCGACATGTGCCAGAAAGTCATCGTGGTCGGGTCGAACGACCTTCAGTCGCTCTATGTCGCCAACAACGTCTGCTCGGCGGTGGAATATTTCCGCAAGCTCGGCGGCAATGTCGGCGTCGCCGGCATGGTCATCAATAAGGACGATGGCACCGGCGAGGCTGCGGCATTCGCGCAGACGGTCGGCATCCCGGTGCTCGCGGCGATCCCGGCCGACGACGACATCCGCAAGAAGAGCGCGAACTACGAGATCATCGGCCTGCCCGACGGGCAGTGGAGTTCGCTGTTCGAGGAACTTGCAAAGAATGTCGGCCTCGCACCGCCGGTACGCCCGGCGCCGCTGACGCAGGACGGTCTGCTGGGATTGTTCAAGGGGGAGGTGGTCGGACGTGGCGTGGTGCTGGAGCCCGCGACCATGGAAGACATGTGCGGCAAGTCCGTCGTGAGCAAGCCATCCCTCGAAGTCGTCTATGACGCAGCGTGAGAGCGGCATGATGCGGAGCGCGACATGAACGTCATCCTGCCTCGATACAGCGGTGCGATAGCTCAGTCTGTCGTGAGCGAGCCTGTCGAGGTCGTGGTTGACGACGCGCCACAGGGCGCTGCTGCGATTCCGCCGGCGATCAATGCTGCGGCAACAAAGAGCGACGGCCTTGGTTGCCACGCCGGCGCCGCGGAGCTGGCGGCCGCGGCGGGAGCCGCGGGCAAGAGCGACATCCTCGAACGCTACGCCGCCGACTATCCCAAAGGGCCGCACGATCAGCCGCAAAGCATGTGTCCTGCGTTCGGTTCCTTGCGCGTGGGCTTGCGCATGCGCCGTACCGCGACGATTCTCTCGGGCTCCGCCTGCTGCGTCTACGGCCTGACGTTTACGTCGCACTTTTACGGCGCGCGGCGGACGGTAGGCTACGTTCCCTTCAATTCGGAGACGCTGGTCACCGGTAAACTGTTCGAGGACATTCGCGAAGCGGTGTTCAAGCTCGCCGATCCCGCGCTTTACGACACCATCATCATCACCAATCTTTGCGTGCCGACGGCGTCGGGCGTCCCGCTCGATCTGCTGCCGGACGAAATCAACGGCGTGCGCATCATCGGCATCGATGTGCCCGGTTTCGGCGTGCCCACCCACGCCGAAGCCAAGGACGTGCTTGCGGCGGCGATGCTCGAATACGCCCGCAAGGAAGTCGAGCAGGGACCGGTACAGGCACCGCGCGGCGGCAAGAGCGAGCGCCCGACCGTCACATTGATCGGTGAGATGTTCCCGGCCGATCCCGTAGGTATCGGCATGATGCTGGAACCGCTCGGGCTCGCGGCGGGGCCGGTGGTGCCGACGCGCGAGTGGCGCGAACTTTACGCTGCGCTCGACTGCTCGGTGGTCGCCGCGATCCATCCCTTCTACACCGCAAGTTTCCGTCAATTCGATCTGGCCGGGCGGAAAATCATTGGTTCGGCTCCGGTCGGTCACGACGGGACCGAAGCTTGGCTCGAATCGATCGGGGTCGCCTGCAACGTAGCGCGCGACAAGATCGATGCCGCCAAGAACCGCTTCCTGCCCATGATCAAGGGAGCGCTGGCGGCCAAGCCGGTCGATGCGCGTATCACCGTGTCCGGGTATGAAGGCTCGGAACTGCTGGTCGCGAGGCTGCTGATCGAAAGCGGCGCCGATGTGCCGTATGTCGGCACCGCCTGCCCGCGGACGCAATGGTCCGATTGCGACCGTGAATGGCTGGAAGCCAGGGGCACGCGCGTTCAATACCGCGCGTCGCTGGAAATGGACCTCGCCGCCGTCGGCGAATTCAAGCCGAACCTCGCCATCGGCACGACGCCGGTCGTGCAAAAGGCCAAGCAGCTCGCAATCCCGGCGCTGTATTTCACCAATCTGATTTCGGCAAGGCCGTTGTTCGGCGTCGCCGGCGCGGGCTCGCTGGCGCAGGTGGTCAACGCCGCGCTGGCCAATCAAAGCCGCTTCGAGCAGATGAAGGGGTTCTTCGGCGATGTCGGCGAAGGCCACGCCGCCGGCATCTGGGAAGACACGCCGAAAGACAATGTCGCATTCCGGGAGAAATACAAAAAGCAGATCGAGGCCCAGGTCAAAAAGCGCAAAGCCGAGGAGATGATCTGATGCTTGTCCTCGACCATGACCGCGCGGGCGGCTACTGGGGCGCCGTTTATGCCTTCACCGCGGTGAAGGGCATGCAGGTGATCATTGACGGGCCGGTGGGCTGCGAGAACCTGCCGGTCACTTCGGTGCTGCATTACACCGACGCGCTGCCGCCGCACGAGTTGCCGATCGTGGTGACGGGGCTGGGTGAAGAAGAACTCGGCCAAACCGGCACCGAAGGCGCGATGAAGCGCGCGCACCGCGTACTCGATCCGTATCTGCCCGCGGTCGTCGTCACCGGCTCGATCGCCGAGATGATCGGCGGTGGGGTCACGCCGGAGGGGACCAATATCAAGCGCTTCCTGCCGCGCACGATCGACGAGGACCAATGGCAGAGCGCCGACCGCGCTATCGTCTGGCTCTGGAAGGAATACGGCGTCAAGAAAATCCCCGAGCGCAAGCCGCCTGCAGACGGCGTCAAACCGCGGGTCAATATCATCGGTCCGATCTACGGCACCTTCAACATGCCAAGCGATGTTGCGGAAATCCGCCGGCTGGTCGAGGGCATCGGCGCCGACGTCAACATGGTTTTCCCGCTCGGCAGCCATCTGGCCGATATCCCAAAGCTCGTGAATGCCGACGTCAACGTCTGCATGTACCGTGAATACGGCCGCATGCTGTGCGAGACGTTGGAACGTCCCTATCTGCAGGCGCCGATCGGCCTGCACAGCACGACAAAATTTCTGCGCAAACTCGGAGAGCTGCTGGGCATCGACCCGGAGCCGTTCATCGAACGCGAAAAGCACACCACCATCAAGCCGCTGTGGGATCTCTGGCGCTCGGTGACGCAGGATTTCTTCGGCACCGCGAGCTTTGCGATCGTAGCCAACGAGACATATGCGCGCGGTGTCAGGAATTTCCTCGAAACGGAAATGGGATTGCCGTGCACCTTCTGGTTTGCCCGCAAGGCGGGCGTGAAGCCGGACAACGACGCGGTCCGCAACGCCGTGCGCGAGAAGCCGCCGCTGATCATGTTCGGCAGTTACAACGAGCGCATGTATCTCGCGGAGGTGGGCGGCCGCGCGATCTACATACCGGCATCCTTCCCGGGCGCGGTGATCCGGCGGCATATCGGCACGCCGTTCATGGGCTATTCGGGCGCGACCTATCTGGTTCAGGAGGTCTGTAACGCGCTGTTCGACGCGCTTTTCAACATCCTTCCGCTGGCCGCCGACCTCGATCGGGTCGACCCGACGCCGGCGCGGCTGCACCAGGAAATTCTCTGGAGCGACGAGGCGAAGGCGCTGCTCGACGAAGTGCTCGAAGCGCACCCGGTGTTGGTGCGTATCTCCGCCGCCAAGCGTCTGCGCGATGCGGCCGAGAGCGGCGCGCGGCGCGCTGGAGCAGAGCGGGTCACGACGGAGTTGGTCACGAAGGCGCGGGCTGCGCTGATGGATGGGCAGCCCGCATGAGGACGACAGAAGCAGGTTTGTTTCCGGTAATTCCCTATCCGTGTGCGCGAGAGACAGCAATCAAGAGGTGATGCCGATGTCCGACTATGTTCACGCAAGCTCTCGCTCAAAGCCATTGGTGGAGAGCAGGACGATCGAGTCGCGGTTGATGTTCGGCGTGTTCTACATGCTGTTTCTGCTCAGGGCGGCAGCGACGCGGCTAGTGCCCTGGCGCAAACGGAATTCGTTCGGACCATCCAACAATCGCGAGTCGATCTTTATCGAAGCGCGCAGCGCGGCGGGCACCATCGTGACGTCGTCGTTCATGGGTCTGTAGTCGAGGATTTCGCCTGGCGGTGCCGGGCGGATAACCGCCGTTTCTAAGGAGATCCGGCATTCGCTGTCGTCCACGCTCGGGCGGCGAACGGCCGCAAGGCCATTACTAGGAGGAATACCACATGAAGGACGGTTCCATCTCGGGGCTATCCGAAGCTGAAGCCAAGGAATTCCACACGATATTCATGACGAGTTTCTTTCTCTTCACGGCTGTCGCGGTGGTCGCCCATATCCTCGCCTGGATGTGGCGTCCCTGGTTGCCGGGCCCCGGCGGCTACAAGACTACGGCGTTGGACAGCATCCAGCACTTCGCCAGTGTTTCTCTTTCGTATCTCACATAGCGGGAGGCAAACATGTGGCGTATCTGGCTGCTCTTCGATCCGCGGCGTGCGTTGGTCATGCTCTTCACGTTCCTGTTCGGACTGGCGATCGTGATCCACTTCATTCTGCTCTCCACCGACCGGTTCAACTGGTTGGACGGTCCCCGCAGGGGCCCGGCGAAGACGGGAGAGATTTCTCTGCCGTACACACCACCAAGCATGCCGTCCTGATGGCATGACGTACTGCGTACCGGAACGGACGGGGCCGGATGGAGCGGCCGGGCTCGTCCGCTTCCGGTAGCTAACGAACAAGTAGACGCAATAACGATTTGCAGGATTCGCAGGCGGAGGATCGATCGATGGCAATGCTCAGCTTTGAAAGAAAATATCGCGTTCGCGGCGGAACGCTGATCGGCGGCGACCTGTTCGATTTCTGGGCTGGTCCGTTTTACGTCGGGTTCTTCGGTGTCACCACGGCGTTCTTTTCCCTTGTCGGGATCGCGATGATCCTCTGGAGCACCGCGCTTGGCCCGACCTGGAATCTCTGGCAAATCAGCGTCAATCCTCCGGACGTCAAATACGGGCTGTCGTTTGCGCCGCTGCAAGAAGGCGGCATTTGGCAGATTGTCACCGTTTGCGCGCTCGGCGCTTTCGTCTCATGGGCGCTGCGCGAGGTGGAAATCTGCCGAAAGCTCGGGATCGGCTATCACGTGCCGTTTGCGTTCGGCTTTGCCATTTTGGCTTACTTCACCCTGGTCGTGATCCGTCCGGTGCTGATGGGATCGTGGAGCTACGGCTTTCCCTACGGCATCATCACCCACCTCGATTGGGTGTCGAACACCGGCTATCAGTACGGCAATTTTCACTATAATCCCGCGCATATGATCGCCATCACGTTTTTCTTTACGACGTGCCTGGCGTTGGCGCTGCATGGCGGGCTGATCCTGTCCTCGACCAATCCCGACCGCGGCGAGCCGGTGAAGTCACCCGAGCACGAGAACACGATCTTCCGCGACCTGATCGGCTATTCGGTCGGCACCATCGGCATCCATCGGCTCGGACTGTTCGTGGCGCTGTCGGCCGTGTTCTTCAGCGCCGTTTGCATCGTCATCAGCGGCCCGTTGTGGTCGGAAGGAGACGCCTGGTCCGAATGGTGGAACTGGTGGCGCAATCTTCCGATCTGGTCTTCCAACTAAAAAATCCGGTCATCAGAAAGAGTCTCGCCATGGCCAATTACCAGAATTTTTTCACCCAGGTGCAGGTTCGCAGCACCGTTTACCCGGGCATTCCGTTGCAGCCTGGAACGTGGGTTCGTACCGGGGAGGGCCGGTTCAACTACTGGCTCGGAAAGCTCGGCGACGCCCAGGTCGGCCCGATCTATCTCGGCTTCACCGGCCTCGCATCGATCATCTGCGGCATTGTTGCGATCGAAATCATCGGCCTCAACATGCTGGCGTCGGTGAACTGGAGCCCGATCGAGTTTGTCAGGCAGTTGCCCTGGCTCTCGCTCGATCCGCCGAAACCCGAATACGGCATCAGTATCCCGCCGCTGCAGGAGGGCGGCTGGTGGCTGATGGCCGGTTTCTTCCTGACCACGTCGATTCTCTTGTGGTGGACGCGGACCTACCGGCGCGCGCGGGCGCTCGGCATGGGCACGCACGTCTCATGGGCATTCGCCTCGGCGATCTGGCTCTATCTGGTGCTGGGCTTTATCCGTCCGCTGCTGATGGGGCACTTCAGCGAAGCGGTCCCGTTCGGAATCTTCCCGCATCTCGACTGGACCAACAATTTCTCCATCACGCACGGTAACCTGTTCTACAACCCGTTCCACATGCTCTCCATCGCCTTCCTGTATGGCTCGGCGCTGCTGTTCGCCATGCACGGCGCGACCATCCTCGCCGTCAGCCGTTACGGCGGCGAGCGCGAGATCGAGCAAATCGTCGACCGCGGGACCGCGCTTGAGCGGGCGGCATTGTTCTGGCGCTGGACCATGGGCTTCAATGCCACCGCGGAATCGATTCACCGCTGGGCCTGGTGGTTTGCCGTGCTCTGTCCGCTGACCGGAGGCATCGGGATCCTGCTTTCCGGCACGGTGGTCGATAACTGGTTTGACTGGGGCGTAAAGCACGGGCTGGCAATGCCGCGATAGAAGCCCGCGCGATTATTAGCGAACTCCAAACGCGCGCCGGCAGTAGCGAAAATGCCATTCCGGCGCGCGCAAGCTTCCCTCGCCTTGCCGGCTCAGCAAGCTTGGTTTGCCCGGGGGCGGTGCGGCGGCAAGCGGACAAGGCCGAATTCCGCGCGACACGCATCCGCTGAAAAATAAAAGCCGGGTTGGAAGGCGCAGGAGTGGAGGATCACTGTTTGCTGGAGGATATTTGCCCTGGTGCAAGTGTTCAAATCTCCGAAGGAGTCGCTGGGCGATCTCGGTGCACAGTCGGCCGCGAAATTGATTGCCGCTGCAACCGACGTCGCGGTGGTGGTCGATGGGCAGGGCGTCATCCGGGACGTCGCGTTCAACAAGGAGGAGCTGTCGCTCGAGCTGGACGCCCAGGGCCGGTGGCTCGGGTCAAAGATGCTGGAGATCGTGACCTCCGAAACCCAGGCGAAAGTCCGCGAATTGCTGCTGGACGCGGCGGCGCTGAAGTCTTCGAGTTGGCGTCAGGTCAACCATCCGTCGCCTCGCGGCGAGGACATTCCAGTTCTCTATTCGGCGATCAATATCGGCCGCAAGGACCGTTTCGTGCTGGTCGGTCGCGACCTGCGGCCGCTTGCGGCCATGCAGCAGCGGCTGATCAATGCCCAGCAATCGATGGAGCGGGATTACGTTCGGTTGCGGCATGCCGAAACCCGGTACCGGCTGCTGTTCCAGGTGTCATCGGAAGCGGTCATGATCGTTGACTCCAGCAATTACGCGATACTTGACGCCAATCCGGCGGCGCTGGCATTGCTCGATGAAAGCGCGCCGCAACTTCTCAGATCCGGATTTCTGAGCCGTTTCGATTCCGCCGGATCGCAGGCGGTCGAGACGCTGCTTTCCGATGTCCGCGCCACCGGCCGCGACAACAGCACGCGTGTACATCTGGCGAACGGGCAGCGCGAATGCGGTGTGACCGCATCCTTGTTTCGTCAGGAGAACGCATCGCTGTTTCTGGTCAGGCTTTCCTCGCACGCATCGACACCGGCAAGCAGCGCCTTGAAGGCGACCTCGATCTTGCTGAATTATTTCGAGGCGGCGCCTGACGGACTGGTCATCACGCAATCCGATGGCCGCGTGGTCAGGGCAAACTCGGTGTTCCTGGAGATGGCGCAGCTCGGCAGCGCCGAGCAGGCGCGGGGAGAACAGCTTGATCGATGGCTCGGCCGCGCAGGGGTGGATTTCAACGTGGCATTCGCCAATCTTCGGCAGAATGGTTCGATCAAGCTGTTTGCCACGGCGATGCGCGGCGAGTACGGCGCCACGGCCGATGTCGAAGTTTCAGCCGTATCCCTCACCGATAGCGACGACAAGCCAAGTTTCGGTTTTGCGATCCGAAACGTTGAAAGGCGGCTTTCGGCATCGACGCCGTCATCACGCGAGCTTCCGCGCTCGGTAGCGCAACTGATCGAGCTGATCGGCCGGGTTCCGCTACGCGATCTGGTGCGCGAGACCACCGACGTCATCGAAAAGCTGTCCATTGAGGCCGCGCTGGAACTGACCGGCGACAATCGTGCCTCGGCTGCCGAAATGCTCGGCCTCAGCCGGCAGAGCCTTTACGTCAAGCTGCGGCGGTTTGGTCTTGCCGAACACGCCGCAGATGAGGGGCCCGAAAATGAATAGCGCCGTCGCTCATCGCCCATCGCCGCAGGTCGTGGTTGAATTATTGAAGCCCATCACCTGGTTTCCGCCGATGTGGGCATTGGGCTGCGGCGTCGTTTCATCCGGCGTTTCGCCGGGCCAACGCTGGCCGCTGATCTTCGTCGGCGTATTGCTCGCAGGACCGATGGTGTGCGGCACCAGTCAAGCCGTGAACGACTGGTACGACCGGCACGTCGATGCCATCAACGAACCCGATCGGCCGATTCCCTCGGGACGCATTCCCGGCCGCTGGGGTCTGTATATCGCAGTTCTCTGGACCGCGCTGTCACTGCTGCTTGCGGCGTCGCTCGGCATCTGGGGCTTTATCGCGGCCATCGTCGGTCTCGTGCTGGCGTGGGCCTACAGCGCCCCGCCGATCCGGCTCAAGCAGAACGGCTGGTGGGGCAATGCCGCATGCGGGCTGTGTTATGAGGGCCTACCCTGGTTCACCGGCGCCGCGGTCATGAGCGCGTCGAGCCCGGACTGGCGCATTGTGGTGATTGCGCTGCTCTACAGCATCGGCGCCCACGGCATCATGACCCTCAATGACTTCAAGTCCGTTGAAGGCGACAGGCGGATGGGCATCGACTCGCTGCCGGTGCTGCTCGGCGTCGGCAATGCCGCGCGGTTTGCCTGTCTGGTGATGGCGGTGCCGCAGGCGGTCGTGGTGGCTTTGTTGCTGACCTGGCAACGGCCGATCTATGCAGCGACCGTCGGCGCATTGCTGATCGCGCAGTTCTTCCTGATGGCGCATTTCCTTAAGAACCCGCGCGCGCGCGCGCCTTGGTATAATGGAACCGGGATCAGTTGTTACGTGATCGGGATGCTGATCACCGCGTTCGCGCTGGCGTCGATCGGAACGGGGTGACCATGAGCGATCCCGTTCTGTCGTGGTTGGGCATTTTCCGGCTCGGTCTGGTGCAGACCGGCCTCGGTGCGATCGTGGTCCTCACCACCTCGACGCTGAACCGGGTGATGGTGGTCGAGCTTGCAATGCCTGCAATGCTTCCGGGCGCGCTGGTGGCGGTTCATTATGCGCTGCAGGTATTTCGGCCGGCGTGGGGACACGGCTCCGACCTCGGTGCCCGGCGAACCCCGTGGATCGTTGGCGGCATGGCGGTTCTGGCGGCCGGCGGCCTGTTGGCCTCCGTGGCAACGGCGTGGATGACGACGCATCCGTCGTCAGGCATCGCGCTCGCCGTTGTCGCGTTCTGCCTGATTGGAGCGGGAGTCGGCGCCGCCGGCACGTCGCTCCTGGTGCTGCTCGCCAAGCGCACCGACGACCGCCGTCGCGCGGCGGCGGCCACCATTGTCTGGGTGATGATGATCGCCGGATTCATCGTGACGACCGGCATGGCCGGCCACATGCTCGATCCGTTCTCACCGCTGAGGCTGATCGTCGTTTCCGGAACCGTATCCGTGGCGGCGATGGTCCTCACCGTCGTGGGCGTGTACGGCATCGAAGGGCGGGTGGCCGCGCCGCCGGAATCGCCGCAGGCAGTGCCGTTGCCCAAATCCTCGTTCCGCGCCGCGCTCGCGGAGATCTGGGCCGAACCCACGGCGCGGCGCTTCGCGATCTTCGTGTTCGTGTCGATGCTGGCGTATAGCGCGCAGGATCTGATCCTCGAACCGTTCGCCGGCGTGGTATTCGGATTTACTCCGGGCGAGACGACAAAGCTGTCGGGTATTCAGCACACCGGCACGCTGATCGGAATGGCGCTGGTGCCTCTGGCCGGAGCCGTCTATCCGCGTTGCCATGGAAATCTGCAGGTCTGGACCATCGGCGGGTGCCTTGCTTGGGCGGCCGCCCTGTCGGGTCTGGCCGCGGCGGCCATTGCCGGCCCCTCATGGCCGCTACGCGAAACCGTTTTCATGCTGGGCGTGACCAATGGCGCCTACGCAGTCGCGGCTATCGGGTCGATGATGGCGCTTGTCGGCGCGGGCGGCGATAAACGCGAAGGCGTGCGGATGGGCCTGTGGGGCGCGGCGCAGGCATTCGCCTTCGGTATCGGCGGCTTTCTTGGCACGCTGGCCAGCGACATCGCCCGGATTTTGCTGCCGTCGCCGGCGCTGTCCTATTCGGCCGTCTTTGCATCGGAAGCCGGACTCTTTGTCGTGGCGGCGTTAATGGCGGTCTGGGTTCATCGCGCGCCGACGCGAAACGGGATGCAGCAGCGTGAACTGCGGGTTATCGCAGTCGCAGGAGGGTGAAATGCCAGCGATCTCCGAGGTGTTCGATGTCGTGGTTGTCGGCGGCGGGCCGTCCGGCGCTACCGCGGCGCATGATCTTGCCGGCCTTGGCCGGAATGTGCTGCTGCTCGACCGGGCCGGACGCATTAAACCATGCGGCGGTGCCATCCCGCCACGGCTGATCCGCGATTTCGAAATTCCCGACCATTTGCTGGTAGCTCGCGTCAATTCCGCGCGCATGGTTTCGCCGGCGGACAAGCAGGTCGACATGCCGATCGACGGGGGCTTTGTCGGCATGGTCGACCGCGATGTTTTCGATGAGTGGTTAAGGGAGCGCGCGGCCCACGCTGGGGCGCAGCGGCGAACCGGACTGTTCAAGCGCTTCGAGCGTGACAATTCCGGAACGACCATTATCTATTATGAGGAACGCGGCGCAGATGGGAGGACGACGGAAAAGGCCGTTCGGGCCCGCGCCTTGATCGGCGCCGACGGGGCGCTCTCTGCAGTGGCGCGCCAATGCCTGCCCGGCGCCGACCGGCTGCCTTACGTGTTCGCCTATCATGAAATCGTTCGTTCGCCGCAGGCCGGATCCAGTTTCGATGGCGCCCGATGCGACGTCTACTACCGCGGCACGGTGTCGCCGGATTTTTACGGCTGGGTATTTCCCCATGGTGATACCGTTAGCGTCGGCACCGGCTCAGCCCGCAAGGGCTTTTCGTTGCGCGACTCCGTTGGCGGTTTGCGCGACGCGGCCGGACTGGGCTCGGCGGAAACCATCCGCCGCGAAGGCGCGCCGATTCCGCTGCATCCATTGCCGCGATGGGACGATGGCCATAGCGTGTTGCTCGCGGGCGACGCCGCCGGCGTCGTCGCGCCGGCGTCCGGCGAGGGCATCTACTACGCGATGATCGGCGGGCGGCTGTCGGCGGAAGCCGTCGACCTGTTTCTCGAAACCGGCGATGCGAAAGCGCTGCGCACCGCGCGTAAGCGTTTCATGAAAATGCACGGCCTGGTGTTCTGGATCCTCGGCGTGATGCAGTGGTACTGGTACTCAAATGACCGGCGCCGCGAGCGCTTTGTCAGCATCTGCCGCGACCGCGACGTCCAGAAGCTGACCTGGGATGCCTACATGAACAAGGAACTGGTTCGCGCCAAGCCCATGGCCCATGTGCGTATCTTCTTCAAGAACCTTGCCCACATGGCAGGGCTGGCCTCTGCGTAATGGCGGCCCGCCGCGGCGTCTGGAAACCGGTCGCGATCGCGGCGGCGGTTGCCATCTTGATTGGCGTGCTCGGCGGAACGCTGACGGATACCGGACCTTGGTATCAAAGCCTGCTAAAGCCGTCATGGCAGCCGCCGGACTGGCTGTTCGGGCCGGCGTGGACGTTGATCTTCGCTTTGGCGACGGTGTCGGCGGTCCATGCCTGGCGCAACGCGCAAGACCGGACGCAGCGAGAGTGGGTGATCGGACTGTTCGCCCTTAACGGGTTTCTCAACGTGCTCTGGAGCACGTTGTTCTTCGCCCTGAAGCGGCCCGACTGGGCCCTGATCGAAGTCGGATTTCTCTGGCTGTCGATTCTGCTGCCGATGATCGTCTTCTGGCATTTCGCCAGGCCGGCCAGCCTTTATCTGCTGCCTTATTTGCTGTGGGTTTCATTTGCGGCGTTGCTCAACCTGACCGTCGTTCGCTTGAATGCGCCGTTCGCGTAGCGGCCAGGCATGATGTTGCCTGCAATGGATCGGCATGCGATCGTCAGAACATGGCCGAGCTGTTTGCAAGCGGACGTCTCATCGATCTCATTCTGATTGTGGTCGTCCTTGAGACCGCGCTTTTGATTTTTTACCGGCGCTACACCGGCCGAGGCATCCCGCCGGCGGACCTGCTGCCAAATCTGTGCGCAGGAGGCTTTCTGCTGCTGGCGCTGCGCGTGACGCTCGCAGGAAGCGGCTGGATGGCAGCCGGCGGCTGCCTTACGGCAGCCGGGCTGGCGCACCTCATTGACGTCCACCGGCGGTGGCGCGGGTAACGTCGGACACCGGCTGGTCATTTCTTGTCGGAAAACTTGTTGATGTAGGCAATCACGTCCTTACGCTGCTGTTCATCTGCAAGCTTGAAGGTCATCTTGGTGGAGCCCGTCGCAAGATCAGCCTTGCCCTTGTCGGTCAGAAATTTTTTCAGGAACGCGTTCGGATCGGGCAAATATTGCATGATCAGATCGTCGGACCACACCAGTCCGTTCTCGCCGGCGGCCTTGTTGAGTGTCGAATAGGAAAAGCCCGGAGCGGTCCCGGATTGCCGGCCGATCACCCCGGTCAGCACCGGCCCGACCAGATTCTTGGCGTCGGGCCCGATGCGATGACAGGTCATGCATTGCTTGAAAACCTGCTCGCCTTTGGCCGCGTCCTGAGCGGATGCCACGCTCGGAAAAGCCGCCGCCACTGCCAAGACACAAGCCGATACTGTACGTTTGATTGCCACGTTGCTCTCCTGGTCGTTTTTTGCCTGAACGGTCTGTTGGTAAGATAAGTTGACAGTTATGGATATCAAATCCAGTTGTCGATTATTGGCGTAATTCTGAGCAGAAATCGATCCCTGGCCCGGAGAGGAGGGCGATTCAGGTGTTATTAACCCGTCGATCGGTACCCGGTTCCGCAGCAGTGTAACGTATGTAGGACAACTAAACGCTCTAAACCAAGGTTTTATTGACTTGCCTGGTAGATTCTGTGCATTGCTAGGGAGCCATTTGCCGATACCGAGCGTTAAGTGTCAGGCGGCGTTGGCACATTCCGTGCATTGTGTTGACTGTCGCCGGTTCGGCAGTCGCCTGGAATAATTCCTGCCGCGGAAATGATCGATAGATAAATAAAATGGCCGCCTTACCTACCGTACAGCCCGACATCACGCTGCTTCTGGATATGGAAGGTGTGATCCGCGAAGCGACATTGTCGCCGGCCATGAGTGGCGAAAGCGTCGACGGCTGGCTCGGTCGCCCGTGGGTGGAAATCGCCGGCGAACTGGGCGGCGACAAGATCAAGCGCATGGTGGACGATGCGCGCGTCAGCGGCATTTCGGCCTTCAGGCAGATCAACCAGCGTTTTCCGAGCGGCCTGGAAATTCCGATGGAATTCACCACCGTGTTGCTCGGCGGCCGCGCCGGAATGCTCGCGATCGGCAAGAACCTGCAGGCGGTCGCCGAGTTGCAGTCACGCCTGATCGCCGCGCAGCAGACCATGGAGCGCGATTACTGGAAGCTCCGCGAAATCGAGACGCGCTACCGTCTCGTCTTCGACGCGTCGAACGAAGCCGTCGTGATCGTGTCCACGGCCAATCTGCGGATCATAGAGGCGAATCGAACCGCGATTGAGGCGTTGAATTCGTCGCGCCGCCGCAACGAGGATCTTGCCGGCCGCGATCTGCTGCAGGACGTCGCCGCGCAAGACCGCGAGGCCGTTCGTGACATGCTGGCGCGCGTCCGCGAGCGCGGCAAGGCGTTGAGCATTCTGGTGCATCTCGGCGCGGACGCAAAACCGTGGATGCTGCGTGGATCGCTGATAACGGCGGAGCCCGGCCACATATTCCTGTTGCAGTTTACCGCAGCCAATTCGCCGGTCACCATGGAGCGTAGCCAGCGCTCGACCGTGGAAGATCTGGTCGACCATTTGCCGGATGGATTCGTGGCGCTGGACGAAGCCGGCATCATCCGCC
Source organism: uncultured Bradyrhizobium sp. (assembly GCF_964252615.1). Classification (NCBI taxonomy): domain Bacteria; kingdom Pseudomonadati; phylum Pseudomonadota; class Alphaproteobacteria; order Hyphomicrobiales; family Nitrobacteraceae; genus Bradyrhizobium; species uncultured Bradyrhizobium sp. Next base: position 30,032 of record NZ_CAXUNQ010000008.1, on the reverse strand, counting down.
ATGCCAACCAGGCGTTCCTCGATCTGGTGCAGATCGGCTCCAAAGCTTCCGCAATCGGCGAATCTCTCGGGCGGTGGCTTTGGCAGCCCGGCGCGGATTTGAACGCGCTGCTCGCCAACATCCAGCGGCACAAGACGGTTCGGCTGTTCACAACGACCATCCGCGGCGAGCTGGGTACGGATACGGAAATCGAGATTTCAGCCGGCCATGGCGAAGGCAGCGAGCACAACCATATCGGCGTACTGCTGCGTAATGTTGCTCGCCGCCTTGCATCAAGCGGGGAGGGCGGTCCGCTTCGAACGGCGCTGGGATCGATCAGCGAGCAGATCGGAAAATCGTCGCTCCGCAAACTCGTCAAGAACACCGTGAGTATCGTCGAACAGCACTACGTGAAGGAAGCGCTCGAACTTGCCGGCGGCAATCGAACCGCGACCGCCGAGCTTCTTGGATTGAGCCGGCAGAGCCTTTATGCAAAGCTCAACCGTTACGGCCTCGACGACAAGGGTTCGGACGCCGAGGAAACCTCAGAGGATTGAGTTGGCGTTGCATTCCCACGCTACCCCAGCGTTCGGAAAAGCCGATCTTTCGAACTGCGAACGGGAAGAGATTCATCTGGCGGGCTCGATTCAACCGCATGGCGCCCTGTTGGTCGTCAGCGAGCCGGATCACCGTGTCGTTCAAGCCAGCGCCAACGCGGCTGAATTTCTGAATCTTGCACAGATCATCGGAATGTCGCTTGCCGATCTCGACGGTGACCTTCTGTTCCGGATCCTGCCCCATCTTGATCCGACCTCGCAGGGCATGCCGATCGCGGTGCGCTGCCGCATCGGCAATCCAAGCACGGAATTCGACGGCCTGTTGCATCGCCCGCCGGCCGGCGGACTGATCATCGAGCTCGAGCGCGCCGGGCCGTCCGTCGATCTGTCAAAGCAGATCGCGAGCGCGCTTGAGAAAATTCGCACCGCCGCCTCGCTTCGCGCGTTGTGCGACGAGGCCGCGACGTTGTTTCAGGACCGCACCGGCTATGACCGTGTGATGGTGTATCGCTTTGACGACGAAGGGCACGGCGAGGTGTTTTCCGAGCGCCGCAAGCCGGATCTCGAAGCCTATCTCGGCAACCGCTACCCCGCCTCGGACATTCCGCAGATGGCGCGGCGCCTCTACGAACGTACGCGCGTGCGCGTATTGGTGGATGTCGGATATCAGCCCGTGCCGCTGCGGCCGCGTCTTTCGCCGTTGACCGGGCGCGATCTCGACATGTCGCTCTGCTTTCTGCGCAGCATGTCGCCGATCCACCTGCAATACCTTAAGAACATGGGCGTGGGCGCCACGCTGGTCGTCTCGCTGGTTGTCGGCGGCAAGTTGTGGGGACTGGTCGCCTGTCATCACTACGAGCCGCGCTTCATTCACTTCGAACTCAGGGCGGTGTGCGAGCTTCTCGCCGAGGCGATCGCGACCCGCATCGCGGCGCTAGAAAGTTTTTTCCAGAGCCAGTCCGAAATCTTCGTGCAACGGCTCGAGCAGCGCATGATCGAATCGCTGTCACGCGATGGCGATTGGCGTTCGGCGATTTTTGACAGTTCGCAATCCATCCTCCAGCCGCTCGGCGCCAGTGGAAGCGCGCTCATTTACGAAGGCCAGGTCGTTACCGCCGGCGAGGTCCCCGGCACCACGGAGATCCGCGAGATATGCGCCGGGCTGGATCGCCGGCGCGGACCTTCCGTGATGTCGACCGCCTCCCTTGGAATCGACTTCCCCGAATTTGCCGGTCTGACGAAGGTCGCGAGCGGCGTCGTTGTCACGCCGATTTCCGACAATCCCGGCGAATATCTGATCTGGTTTCGCCCCGAGCGTATTCGCACCGTGACCTGGGGCGGCGATCCGCTGTCGCCCTTTGTGATCGGCGACAATCCGCTTGATTTGTCGCCGCGCCGGTCCTTTGCGCAATGGCATCAACTCGTGGAAGGCACGTCCGAGCCGTGGACCCCGGCCGATCTGGCCGCCGCGCGCCTGATCGGCCAGGCGGTCGCCGATATCGTGCTGCAATTCCGCGCTGTGCGCACCCTGATCGCGCAGGACCAGCTGGAACAGTTCAGCCGCCATGTCCGCGTTTCCGAACAGCCGGTGATCATCGCGGACATCGACGGCGGAATACTGTTGATGAACCAGGCTTTCAAAGCCCTGCTGCCGAAGGACAGCGCGGCATTGACGCACCTCGACGATCTGGCCGGCGCGTTTCAACAGCCGGACTGGTTTCTCCATAACGTCGGCGAACTGCTTCGTCATCATCGCGCCTGGCGCGGCGAACTGAAGTTATGCAGCGAGGGCAACAGGGAAAAGCCGCTGATGGTCCGCGCCGATCCGGTGCAGCCTTCGCGGGACCGGGTGTTGGGATTTGTGTTGATTTTCTCGGATATCACCGATCGCAAGGCCGCGGAGGCGGCGCGGAGCCGGTTTCAGGAAGGAATCATCCAGAGTCACCGCATCAACAGCGTGCGGCTGGATTCGGAGGCGGACCTGGTCTATCAGAACCTGCTTTCGTCGGTCGTCGAGAACGCCCAGCTTGCGGCACTTGAAATCACCTACGGGGTCGAGACCGGCCGCATCGCAGAAATGCTCGAGAGCGTGCGCAATTCGACGCTGCGCACCGCCGAGGTGCTGGAACATCTGATCTGGCATTCGTCCCGCACCTCGGGCGGCGACAAGCCGGAACGATAGTCGCGGCCGCCGGTCCGGACGGACTATTCCGCTGCCGCCGCTGCAACCGGCAGCATGCAGGTCTGCACGGCGCAGGAAAGATCGATGTTGAGGGAAAAGGCAATGGCGCCTTCTTCGACCACGATCTGCGGATCCGTCAGCAGCGCCCCGGCCTGATCGAGCGCATTGCGATAATCGGCCTTCAGCGCGGCTACATCGGAAAAACCCGGGAAATCGTAAAACGACAGCTCGGACGGTTGAAGTTGCAGCGATCTCAACAAAAGCCGCTGCAATATCTGACCGCCGCTGAGGTCGCCGAGATAGCGCGTATAGGCATGCGCGATCAGCCGCGCGCCATCACCTTCGGCCGCCTTTGCGATTCGGCGCGCGTAAACCTCGCCGGCGGGAAGCAGTGGAACGTCGCGTTCCCAAGCCTTGCCGCAGATCGCAACAAGATCGGATTCGATCGCGGGTGCGCGATCAAGCCGGTACCTTGCGACCTCGCCGAGGCCCGGCGAGCCGCGGTGGCGTTCAAGGCCGTGCTCCATCGCCCGATAGGCGGGCAACAGGTTGCGCAGCAGAAGAACATAGCCTTCGCGGCTGGCTTTCCCACGCAGCAGATCGCGGATGATGCCGGTGCGTTCGGCCTCGAGATGCAGAGCCTTGGTGCGGAAATAAAGCGCGGTGACCACGCTGACCGGCAAGCTGTCCGCCGTTGCAGCCGTCATTGCAGGGCTCAATTCTGGCTCTTCATCTGTTCGATCAGTCCGCGTGCCTGGTGCGGCGCGGCGGCCGCATCGGCCGACATCATATCGGCTCCCATGGCCGCCACAAGGTCGGGATGCGCGGTTACCATCGGCCCGCCGAGCATGATCCCGACGTTTCGATTGCGCGAGGCGCGTCTGATGTCCTGGATATCTTTTCTAAGCTCGTCGAGCCTGCGGTCGCTGCTGACGGAAAAGCCGATGACGTCGAACCAGTGGTTATGCACAACAGACGTCAGTTCCTGATGCGACGAAAACGGGCCGGTACATAAATTCCATCCGGCCCGCCTGAAGAATTCAGCCACCATGGACAGCCCGAAACTGTGCTGCTCGCCTGGAATGATGGTCAGCAGAATGGATTCGCCGCCACCCTGGCTTCCCTGATCGAAAAAGCTTTCGCCGTAGCGTCGCATGATTCGCTGCAGGCGGCTGACGGCCAGCGTCACATTCGCAAAATCGGTCGCGTCCGATTCCCATAGCGTGCCGAGATGCCGCGCGGCGGGCGCGAGCAGATCCAGAAAGATCGATTCCACGGTTACGCCGTGCGCCATCAGGTCCTCGACGTAGGCAAACGGCGCGCTGTCGTCGTTTCCGAGCGCGAGCGCCGCGAATTGCTCGACGCCGCTCAAATCGTTGTGCTCGGCTTCCCCAGCCGTCGGCGCCGGCACCTTGAGAAGCGCCAGCACGATCTTGGGAATGATTCGGGTCTTGATGGTTTTGACGACGCTGACAGGGGGCAGCGTTGGGCGAAATTGCCAGATCGGCGCGGGAATCCGCTGCCGAAGCGATTTGGGACGACGTGCCGCAATCGTGTCTGCGGCTGCATCGGCTGAGACTGACTGCTGACTTGCGTCGGTCATTTTTTACTCCCCGCACATTAAGTCCCCGACTTCTTTAACCGTCAAGTTTAATTTACGTATGGTTTAGTTGACAGTCATTCGAACGGAGTTTAGCCTTCTGTTCATCAAGCCGCACATAGGGAGTGGCGCGGTGCATCTTCGGGCAGCTTCACATCGAGATTTGAACCCAAGCGGCGAGCAAACGCCGGTCATACCCCGCTATCCCCAAGCGATATCGCACCATCGCGACACCGAACTGTCAAATATTCTTTACAGCACGCGCGCAGAATCCGTCGCTGCGACTGCGAACACGATCTCGGTCGCCAGTGAACCGGAATTCCAAGTCTCTTCGACGCCGCAAGGACTTAAGACGCTCTACACCCCGGAAGAGCGTCTTCGCCGCGATGCAACCAAGTGGACGCTTGTCCAAGGCATTCTGGCGCCGGTTCAGTTCGCAGTTTTCCTGATCAGCCTCGCCCTCGTCGTCCGGTACCTGACATCAGGCGACGGATTTCCGATTGCCACGGCGTCGATCGTCATCAAGACGCTGCTGCTCTACGCGATCATGATTACCGGCTCGATCTGGGAGCGGGAAGTTTTCGGCTGCTACCTGTTTGCCCCGGCGTTCTTCTGGGAAGACGTGTTCAGCTTCCTGGTGCTGGCTCTCCACACGGCCTACCTGGTCGCGCTGCTTGCAGGGATCGGCGATCCCCGTCAGCAGATGCTGCTCGCGCTGGCGGCTTACGCTTCCTACGTTGTCAACGCCACGCAGTTTGTCTTGAAGCTGCGCGCTGCACGGCGTGACGAGCGCATGGCGCCGTCAGCGGCTTCCACTGCCGCCGGGAGCCGCGCATGAACGTACATATCCAGAGTTGCGTTGCGGGCGCGGCGCGGGAAGCCGCCGCAAAGCCGGTTCGGCGCGAGAGCGGCCAGCGCGAAGTATTCTGCGGTCTCACCGGCATCGTCTGGCTACATCGGAAAATCCAGGATGCGTTCTTTCTCGTGGTGGGCTCGCGAACCTGTGCGCACCTGATTCAGTCCGCGGCTGGCGTGATGATCTTCGCCGAGCCGCGTTTCGCTACGGCGATCATGGAAGAAAAGGATCTCGCCGGGCTCACCGACGCGAACGATGAACTCGATCGAATCGTGACGCAATTGATCGCGCGGCGTCCCGATATTCGGCTGCTGTTCCTCGTCGGCTCGTGTCCTTCCGAGGTGATCAAGCTCGATCTGTCGCGCGCCGCACTGCGGCTGTCGCAACGGTTTTCCCCGGCAGTACGCATTCTCAATTATTCCGGCAGCGGAATCGAGACGACGTTCACGCAAGGCGAGGATGCCTGTCTCGCCTCGCTCGTTCCCGCACTCCCCCCGCTGGGAACGGGCGAGGACCAGCTTCTGGTTGTTGGTTCGCTGGCCGACGTGGTCGAAGACCAGTTCGTCCGCATGTTCGAGGCGCTCAGTATCGGCCCGGTACAATTCCTGCCGCCGCGCAATTCCACCGCGCTCCCGGGTGTCGGGCCGAATACCAAATTCCTGCTGGCGCAGCCGTTCCTCGCCGAAACGGCGCGCGCGCTTGAGGACCGCGGCGCGATACGACTGGCGGCGCCGTTCCCATTGGGCGTCGAAGGAACGAGCGCATGGCTGCGGGCCGCGGCCGACGCCTTCGGCGTCGATCCTTCGCTGTTCGCACAGGTGACGCAGCCCTATCGCATCCGGGCGGAGCGGGCGCTGGTTCGCTATCGCGACCAGCTCGGCGGCCGCAGCATTTTCCTGTTCCCGGATTCGCAGCTCGAAATTCCGCTGGCAAGGTTCTTGTCGCGCGAACTGTCGATGCAGCTGATCGAGGTCGGCACGCCCTATCTGCACCGCGAACATTTTGCGGAAGAACTCAAGCTGCTGCCATCGGATGTCGCCCTGACCGAGGGGCAGGACGTCGATCTGCAGCTCGATCGCTGCCGCGCGGCGCGGCCCGATCTCGTGGTGTGCGGCCTTGGCCTCGCCAATCCGCTGGAGGCCGAGGGCATGACCACCAAGTGGTCGATCGAACTCGTATTCACGCCGATCCAGGGCTACGAGCAGGCTGCCGACCTCGCCGAACTGTTTGCACGGCCGCTCGTGCGCCGCGCCAGACTGGTGGCATAGCGATGCAGCTCACGGTGTGGACATATGAAGGACCTCCCCATGTCGGCGCGATGCGCGTCGCGACCGGGATGGACGGCCTGCATTACGTCCTGCATGCGCCGCAGGGCGATACCTATGCCGACCTGCTGTTCACGATGATTGAGCGCCGTAACCGGCGGCCGCCGGTGACCTACACGACGTTCGCCGCGCGCGATCTGGGGGGCGATACCGCCGGCCTTTTCAAGACCGCGGCGCAAAACGCTTATGACCGCTTTCGGCCGCAGGCGATGATCGTCGGCGCCTCCTGCACGGGATCGCTGATCCAGGATGATCCGGGGGGCCTCGCGCGCGCGCTGAACCTGCCGATCCCGGTCGTGACCGTCGATCTGCCCGCCTATCAGCGCAAGGAAAACTGGGGCGCATCCGAGACGTTCTATCAACTGGTGCGCGCGCTGGCCGGACCCCTGGCGCCGGCACCTGGCGTCAAGCGTCCGGAGCGCGCGGCCGGCGTTCGTCCGCGCTGCAATCTGCTCGGCCCGACTGCGCTCGGTTTTCGCCATCGCGATGACGTGACGGAAATCACAGGCTTGCTCGCCAAGCTCGGCATCGACGTCAATGTCACCGCGCCGATGGGCGCGACGCCGGCCGATCTGGCCCGACTCGGCGACGCCGACTTCAATGTCGTGCTGTATCCCGAGATCGCGGGGCAGGCTGCGTCCTGGCTGCAGCGGACGTTCGGCCAGCCATCGACCAGGACCATCCCCATCGGCGTCTCCGCTACGCGCGAATTCGTCGAAGAGGTGGCGAAGCTCGCCGCGGTCGATGCGACGGCGGTATCGGCTTCATGCACGACGCGCTTGCCGTGGTATTCACGTTCGGTCGATTCGACGTATCTGACCGGCAAGCGAATCTTCATCTTCGGCGATGCGACCCATGCCGTCGCGGCCGCTCGCATCGCCTCCGATGAACTCGGCTTCAAAGTCGTCGGACTCGGCACGTACAGCCGCGAATTCGGCCGCGAAATCCGCGAAGCTGCAAAGCTCCATGGCGTCGAGCCGCTGATCACCGACGATTACCTCGAGGTCGAGGCCAGGGTGGCGGAACTGCAGCCGGAACTGGTGCTGGGCACCCAGATGGAGCGTCATATCGCCAAGCGCCTCGGCATTCCCTGCGCCGTGATCTCGGCGCCGGTCCATGTCCAGGACTTTCCGGCGCGATACGCGCCGCAGATGGGTTTCGAAGGCGCCAACGTGATCTTCGACACCTGGGTGCATCCGCTGATGATGGGTCTCGAAGAACATCTGCTGACGATGTTCAAGGACGACTTTGAATTCAAGGACGGCGCGGTGCCGTCGCATCTCGGCGCGGGTCACGCCGCGCCCGCGACGGACGCGCCGGCGGCCCCGTCGGCTCAGCCGGAGATCGCGGCGCCGGAAATCGCCGTCATCTGGGCGGCGGACGCCGAGAAAGAACTGCGCAAGATTCCCTTTTTCGTTCGCGGCAAGGCCCGCCGTAACACCGAACGCTTCGCCAATGAAAGCGGCGTGGCTACCATAACCGTCGAGACGCTTTACGATGCCAAAGCGCACTACGCCCGCTGACCTGGTGCCATCCCGCGCGCCGGCGCCGATGCGCGTCGTTATCGTGACCATGGACAGCCATCTGTCCGGCGCGGCTGCGCGCGCGCGCAACCTGTTGAAGCGCGATTTTCCGGGACTTGAGCTGACGGTGCACGCCGCCGACGAATGGGGCACCGATGACGCGGCGCTTGCCCGCTGCAACGCCGATATCGCCCGCGGCGATATCGTCATTGCCACCATGCTGTTTCTCGACGATCACGTCCGCGCCGTCATGCCCGCGCTTGCCGCCCGCCGCAACGATTGCGACGCAATGATCTGCTGCATGTCGGCAGCCGAAGTCGTCAAGCTGACGCGGATCGGCAAATTCGACATGAGCGGCGAGGCGCTGGGCGCAATCGCCTGGCTGAAGCGGCTGCGCGGCAACCGCAAGGGAGGCAGCCCCGGCAAGGGCGAGATGAAGATGCTGCGGCGGTTACCGAAGCTGCTGCGCTTCATTCCCGGCACCGCGCAGGACATGCGCGCTTATTTCCTGACGCTGCAATACTGGCTCGCGGGCTCGGCGCAGAATATCGCCAATATGGTCCGCCTGCTGGTGGACCGCTATGCCGACGGACCGCGGCGGGCCCTGCGCGGTATCGCCAAGGCCGCTCCTCCGGTCGACTACGCCGATATCGGCGTCTACCACCCGCGCATGAAGGACCGCATCGCCGACACGGTCGACAAGCTGCCGGCGATCGCTGACGAGAACGGCGTGGTCGGTGTCCTGTTGCTGCGCTCGTATCTGCTGGCTGGAAATTCCGGCCACTATGACGGCGTGATCGCGGCGTTCGAGGCCAAGGGCCTGCGCGTGATCCCGGCCTTCGCCAGCGGCCTCGACCAGCGCCCGGCGATCGAGCGCTTCTTTATGAAGGACGGCCGAAGTGCCGTCGATGCGGTGGTATCGTTGACCGGCTTCTCGCTGGTCGGTGGTCCTGCCTACAACGACTCCCAGGCCGCCGAGGATATCCTCGCAAAACTCGACGTTCCCTATCTCTCCGCGCACCCCGTTGAGTTCCAGACGCTCGAACAATGGGGCGCGTCGGATCGCGGGCTGATGCCGGTGGAGAGCACCATCATGGTCGCGATCCCCGAACTGGACGGCGCCGCCGGACCAATGGTCTATGGTGGCCGTTCCGACGGAGCAGGCGTCCCCTGCACCGGTTGCGAGCGGGCGTGCACCTTCGCGCGGTCGGAGATCGGCGGCGAGATGCATGCGTGCGGCGAACGCGCCGACATGCTGGCGTCCCGTACCGCGAAGCTGATCGCGATGCGCCGCTCCGAGCGCCGGGACCGCAAGGTCGCGATCGTGCTGTTCAATTTTCCGCCCAATGCGGGCAATACCGGCACCGCCGCGTTTCTTTCGGTGTTCGAATCCCTGCATCGCACCCTCAGCGCAATGAAGCGCGAGGGTTATCAGGTCGATGTTCCCGCCGGTGTCGATGCGTTGCGCGAGCGCATCGTCGTCGGCAACGCCGCGCGTTTCGGCGCCGATGCCAATGTCCATGCGCGCATTCCGGCCGGCGATCACGTCCGGCGTGAAACCTGGCTGCGGCAGATCGAAGCGCAGTGGGGGCCGGCGCCGGGCAGGCAGCAAAGCGACGGCAGTTCGATTTTCGTGCTCGGCGAACGTTTCGGAAATGTGTTTGTCGGGATCCAGCCCGCCTTCGGTTACGAGGGCGATCCGATGCGGCTGTTGTTTGAGAAAGGCTTTGCCCCGACCCATGCATTCTCGGCATTCTACCGTTGGCTGCGCGAGGATTTCGGCGCCGGCGCCGTGCTGCACTTCGGTACACATGGCGCGCTGGAGTTCATGCCGGGCAAGCAGGCCGGTCTTTCCGGCGCGTGCTGGCCGGATCGCATGATCGGCGACCTGCCGAACCTTTACCTCTACGCGTCGAACAATCCCTCCGAAGGCGCTATCGCCAAGCGCCGTTCCGCAGCCACGCTGGTAAGTTATCTCACCCCGCCGGTGGCGCATGCCGGACTTTACAAAGGCCTTGTCGAACTGAAAGCGTCGATCGAACGCTGGCGCGGCTTGCCGCCGGGCGAAGATGCCGAGCGCGCCGGTCTTGCGACATTGATCCAGGCCCAGGCCGGCACCCTGGAGCTTGCGGAGCCTGAGCCGGCATGGACGGACCCGGTGAAGGCGATCGGCAAGCTCTCTGAAGCCGTTCTCGAACTCGAATACACGTTAATTCCGCATGGCCTTCATGTGGTGGGCGAGACGCCTTCGCCCGAGCAACGCGTGGAAATGCTACAGGCCGTCGCCGATGCCTCGTATGGCGCGCGTCTCGACAAGACCGTGTTGGAGGCGATCGCGAGCGGCAGCGCGCGGGAGCGTCTGGCGACGTCCGACGCCGCGACCCGGAAGCTTTGCGAGGAACTCGCCGCGATCGACGTCCTGCTCGCACGGGATCACGAAATACCCGGCATCCTGAATGCGCTCGATGGCAAGTTCGTGCGGCCGGCACCGGGCGGCGACCTGCTGCGCACGCCCGCCATCCTGCCGACCGGGCGCAATCTCCACGGCTTCGATCCGTTCCGCATTCCCAGCGCCTATGCGGTGCAGGACGGCGCGGTCCAGGCCCAGCGGCTGATCGCCAAACACCTCGCGGAAGGCAATGAATTCCCCGAATCGGTCGCGATTGTGCTTTGGGGCACCGACAATCTGAAGAACGAGGGGGCGCCTATCGCGCAGGCCCTCGCGTTGCTCGGAGCCAGGCCGCGCTTTGACGGCTATGGCCGCCTGACCGGCGCCGAACTCATTCCGCTGCAGCAACTCGACCGTCCTCGCATCGACGTCATTATTACGATGTCGGGTATTTTCCGCGATCTGCTGCCGTTGCAGATCAAGCTGCTGGCCGAAGCCTGCCTGCTTGCGGCATCCGCAGATGAGCCGGTCGAGAAGAATTTCGTTCGCAAGCATGCGGTGGCGTACCAGACGGCCCATAACTGCGATCTGGAAACCGCATCGCTGCGGGTGTTCGGCAATGCAGACGGCGCCTATGGCTCCAACGTCAACCACCTGGTCGAGAACGGCCGCTGGGATGACGAGGACGAACTCGCCGAGACTTATACCCGCCGCAAGAGCTTCGCCTATGGCCTCAAGGGCCAGCCGGTGCAGCAGACGACGTTGCTCAAGAGCACGCTCGCCACCGTCGATCTCGCCTACCAGAACCTGGACTCGGTCGAACTCGGCGTCACCACCGTCGACCACTACTTCGATACGCTCGGCGGCGTCAGCCGCGCCGTGAAGCGCGCCAGGGGCGGCGAATCGGCGCCGGTTTATATCGGCGATCAGACCCGCAGCGCGGGCACGGTTCGCACGCTGTCGGAGCAGGTCGCGCTGGAGACCCGCACCCGGATGCTCAATCCGAAATGGTACGAGGGCATGCTCAAGCACGGCTATGAGGGCGTGCGGCAGATCGAAGAGCACGTCACTAACACCATGGGCTGGTCGGCGACCACGGGGGAAGTGGCGCCCTGGGTGTACCGGCAGCTCACCGAAACCTTCGTGCTCGATCCGCAGATGCGCGAGCGCCTCGCCAAGCTCAATCCCGTCGCTTCGGCAAAGGTCGCCAATCGGCTGATCGAGGCCCATGAACGCAAATACTGGTCGCCCGATCCCGAGATGCTCGATGTCCTGCGCAGGGCAGGCGAAGAGCTCGAAGACCGCCTTGAAGGCGTAGGAGTTGCCGCATGAACGTCCAAACCCCTCCATCCGCGCTGGAAGGCCACTTGAAGCTGAAAAGCCTCTCGCGTTGCGGCGACGGTGAGGGCAGCGTTCAGGTTCAGCTCGATCCCAAGCTCAAGATCGGCACGGCCAAAGTGTTCTCCGTCTATGGCAAAGGCGGCATCGGCAAGAGCACGACCTCGTCGAATCTGTCGGTGGCCTTTTCGAAGCTTGGCAAGCGCGTGCTGCAGATCGGCTGTGATCCGAAGCACGACTCCACCTTCACGCTGACCAAGCGGCTGGTGCCGACGGTGATCGACGTGCTGGAGTCGGTGAATTTCCACGCCGAGGAACTACGGCCGGAGGACTTCGTGTTCGAAGGCTATAACGGCGTGATGTGCCTGGAGGCGGGCGGCCCGCCTGCCGGCACCGGTTGCGGCGGCTATGTCGTGGGCCAGACCGTTAAGCTCCTGAAAGAGCATCACTTGCTCGAAGACACCGACGTCGTGATCTTCGACGTGCTCGGAGATGTCGTCTGCGGCGGCTTTGCCGCCCCCTTGCAGCATTCCGACCGCGCGCTGATCGTCGCGGCCAACGATTTCGACTCGATCTTTGCGATGAACCGCATCGTCGCCGCCATCGAAGCGAAATCGAAGAATTACGGCGTGCGGCTCGGCGGGGTGATCGCCAACCGGAGCGTCGCGACCGATCAGATCGACCGCTACAACGAAAAAGCCGGCTTGAAGCGCGTCGCGCATTTCCCGGATCTCGACGTCATCCGCAAGAGCCGGCTGAAAAAATCGACGCTGTTCGAGATGGACCAGACGCCGGAATTGAAGGCGGTCACCGACGAATACATGCGGCTCGCGACCGAGCTCTGGGAGGGCAAAACCGCGGCTCTGCCCGGCAAATCGCTGAAGGATCGTGAAATCTTCGATCTGTTGGGGTTCGATTGATGTCTATTGCCAGCTATCTGGAACGACGGGGCGAACTGCAGACTTACTTCGACCGTACCGCGGTCGACGCCTGGGCCAGGCTGACGTCGGACGCGCCGGTGGGACGAATCCGCGCCACGGTCCGCGCCGGCCGCGATGAGATGCGCAGCACCTTGCTGTCGTGGCTGCCAGCAAACATGAATGGCGCCCGATTGCTGGATGCTGGCTGCGGCACCGGCGCGCTATCGATCGAGACGGCACGGCGCGGCGCGCGCGTGGTCGCGATCGACCTGTCGCCGACGCTGGTGTCGGTGGCCCGCGACCGCATCCCTTCCGACCTTGATTCATCCGCGATCGAATTCAGGTCTGGCGACATGCTCGATCCGAAACTCGGGCGGTTCGATTTCGTCGTCGCGATGGATTCGCTGATTCACTACCGCCCCGCCGATACCTGCCGGATCATGGCGGGATTGGCCGCCCGGACCGGCGAAGCGCTGCTGGTGACGTTTGCACCGAAGACGCCGGCATTGGCGGTGATGCACGCGGTGGGCCGGCTGTTTCCGCGCCGCGACCGCGCGCCGGCGATCGAGCCGGTCGGCGAGCGGAAACTGAGGCGGCTTCTGACATCGGATGAAGGCCTGGAGCGCTGGCAGATCGGCCGCAGCCGCCGCATCGCGAGCGGATTCTACAAGTCGCAAGCTCTGGAGATTATCCCGCAATGAGCCAAATCTCCGCGACAATGGCAAAAGGCTGGATGCGTCTGGGGACGCGTTTCCTCCCGTTTGCCGATGCAGCGACCAACGAGCTGCCGCTCGGACGTCTGCTGCGGCTGTCGCTGTTCCAGGTTTCGACCGGCATTTCCATCGTGCTGCTGAACGGCACGCTGAACCGCGTGATGATCGTCGAGCTCGGCGTCTCGACGCTGCTGGTTTCCCTGATGGTCTCGATTCCCCTGGTGTTCGCGCCGTTCCGGGTCTTGATCGGCTTCAGATCGGACAATCACCGGTCGGTGCTGGGTTGGCGGCGCGTGCCCTATATCTGGATGGGCACGCTGCTGCAGTTCGGCGGCTTTGCTATTCTCCCCTTCGCGCTGCTGGTGCTGTCGGGTACCGGCGAATATCCGGCGGTGTACGGACAGTTCGGCGCGGCGCTCGCGTTTCTGATGGTCGGCGCGGGCATGCATACGACCCAGACCGGCGGCCTCGCGCTGGCGACCGACCTGGCGCCGCCCGAGGCGCGTCCGCGCGTTGTGGCGTTTCTGTATGTGATGCTGCTGGTCGGCATGGCCGGCAGCGCGCTGATTTTCAGCGAGCTGCTGCGTAACTTCAACGAAATTCGCCTGATCCAGGTGATCCAGGGCGTTGCCGTCACGCAGATGCTGCTCAACATTGCGGCGCTCTGGAAGCAGGAAGCGCGCAATCCGGCGCTTACCTCGGCGGCGCGCGAGCGGCCGGAATTCCACCAGTCCTGGGCCAAGTTCCGTCAATCCGGCGGCTCCGTCCGGGTCCTTGTGGCGCTGGCGCTGGGCACGTCGGCGTTCTCGATGCAGGATATCCTGCTGGAGCCCTATGGCGCCGAAATCCTGAAATTGACGGTCGGTCAAACAACGGCACTGACGGCGTTCTTCGCGCTCGGCACGCTGGCGGGCTTCGGTCTTGCCGCGCGCACCCTTGGACGCCATGCCGATCCGTATCGCATCGCCGGCTTCGGCGCGGTGGCCGGGGTGTTCGCATTTTCGGCGGTCATCTTTGCGGCGCCCTTGCATTCGGTGTTGCTGTTCCGAATCGGCACCGCGTTGATCGGTTTCGGCGGCGGATTGTTCGCCGCCGGCACGCTGACCGCGGCGATGGCCATTGCCAGGGATGGCGAGAGCGGGCTCGCGCTCGGCACATGGGGGGCCGTGCAGGCGACCGCGGCCGGCGGCGGCATCGCGCTCGGCGGCGGCATTCGCGACGCGGTGTCCTCGCTCGCTTCAACCGGCGCGCTCGGCCGCGCGCTGACCGATCCATCGACGGGATACAGCGTCGTCTATCACATCGAAATTGCTCTGCTGTTCGCCACTCTGGTTGCGATCGGCCCGCTCGTGCGCGCGGTACGGACGGACTTTTCGCAACCTTCATCCAAATTCGGTTTGGCCGAATTTCCAGGTTAGTCAACGAGAGGGAGGTCGTCCCATGCAATCCGGCGCTTATTTGGACGTAGCACAGGTCACACTTTACGTTTTCTGGATATTCTTCGCGTGCCTGATTTTTTATCTGCGCCGCGAAGACAAGCGTGAGGGTTATCCGCTGGATTCGACCAGCCGCGGAGGGGGCGTCGTTCACGGCTTCCCGCGAATGCCGGACCCCAAGAGCTATCTGCTGAGCAGCGGGCACATCGCGACGCTTCCGAACCACAAGAACGATCGCCGCGATGTCGCGGTGGCGTCGATCGCGCGATGGCCGGGTGCTCCGGGCGAGCCGACCGGCAATCCGATGCTCGACGGCGTCGGGCCGGGATCGTGGGCAGACCGCGAGGACGCTCCCGAACTCAACATCGATAAGATCCCCTGCATCGTTCCACTGCGGGTGGCGGAGGGCACCTTCCTCGAATCCCGCGATCCCGATCCGCGCGGCATGCTGGTGGTCGGCGCCGACCGCGAGATCGCCGGCGTCGTGACCGACGTATGGGTCGATCGCGCCGAGGCATTGATCCGCTATCTCGAAGTCGAAGTCGGCGGGACCGCGAACGTCGAGACCGCGACCGTCGTTGCGGTCACGCCGGTGACGGTGATGCCGCCGTCCGGCGTACCGGTGCCCGCCGCCGTGGTCGAGGTGGCCAGCGTTTCCAGCACCCCGCAAGTTCCAAGCCGGAAGCGCGTGCTGTTGCCGATGACGTTCGCAAAGATTGACGGCCGGCGCGGCAGGGTCAGGGTCAGCGCGATCCTGGGCGGTCAGTTTGCCGACGTCCCGGTCACCGCTAGTCCGAACCAGATTACCAAGCTCGAGGAAGACCGGATCGTCGGCTACTACGGCGGCGGCATGCTCTATGCCACGCCCGCGCGACAGGAGCCTCTGCTGTGAAACAGGATTTTAGCCAGTTCAAGGAGCTGCCAGCACCGCTGCCGGTGGGCGAACGTGTGATCTGGCAGGGCAAGCCGTCATTCAAGGGATTGGCGCTGCGGTCGTTCCATATCAGGGAAGTCGCGATTTATTTCGGCCTTCTGTTGACATGGCGGCTGTGGTCGAACTGGTCCCATGGCCTGCCGGCAGGCGAGGCGATCACATCCGCGCTGTGGCTGATCGTCCCGGCCATCAGCGGCATCGCGGTGCTGGCCGGCCTCGCCTGGCTGTTCCAGCGCGCGGCCTGCTACACCATCACCAGCAAGCGCATCTTGTTTCAGTTCGGCGTGGCGCTGCCGATGACCATGAACATTCCGCTGAGCAAGATCGCCAACGCGGCTTTGAAGACTTATCGCGACGGCAGCGGCGATATCCCGCTGCGGCTCAACGACGGCAAGCGTGTGTCGTATCTGCTGCTTTGGCCGCATATCCGGCCATGGCGGCTTTCCGTTTCGGAGCCGATGCTGAACTCGATTCCGGATGCCGCCCGTATCGCCGCCAAATTGGCAGAAGCGCTCGCTGGCCAGCCAGGTCCGTCTGCAATCTCGCTGCTGCAGTTCGACGGCGCACCGAACGCTGCCGCGAACCCGCCCGCGACCGTCGCAGCCTGAAACGGAGAACCGCCATGCGCGCAGCACTTCATGAGCCCGTCGTTTCCAAAGGCGGAATTCTGGCCGCGGCGGCGCTTATCCTGTTCGCACTGGCCGCTGTCACTGCCGTGCGCGTGACCGGCCTCGGCGAAGTCCGCATGGCGCTGCCGGCGGTGGCCGAAAGCCGCGACCTCCGGTTCGAGGATGGCAGGAACGGGGCGGTGCTGGTGTTCGACGCCCGGGATCATCAACTCGTCGACACGCTGGCGCCGGGCAGCAACGGCTTCATCCGGGTCGTGCTGCGCGGTTTGGCACGCGAGCGCAGGCTCGGCGACATCGGCGCGCAACCGCCGTTCCGGCTTACGCGCTTTGTCAACGGCCAGATCACGCTCACCGATACATCGACCGGCAAGCAGATCGATCTCGACGCATTCGGATCGAGCAATACCGAGGCGTTTGCGAGGCTGATGAACCTGCGGGGCAGCGCAAAATGAGGATGGCCCGGATCAGCATGCGCAGAACCTTCGACGTCCCGTGCACGGTGGAAATCGAGCAAACGTCGGAGACCTTGCATGCGCATGTGGTACTCGACGGCGATATCGAGATCAGGGCCGGTGACGAAGTCCTGGTCCACGACGCCCCGACCCAGGTCGAATTTGGCGAGCGCCTCGTGGTGCGCAGGACCGCGACGGTGACGCGCGGGAGCCTGCTGGACCGGCTGCGCGCATGGGCCGGAGGATATCTCGAATTGACCGAACTTTACGAAGTCAGTTTCTCGGATGGGAGGGCGACATGATCCCCATGGAGGGCGGCACCCAGGGCAGCATTCGCCCCGGTTTCAAGGGCAACGCCGAAAGCACCGAGCTGGCGAGCGAGGATACGATCCTCAGCCCGCGGTTCTACACCACCGATTTCGAGGCGATGGATCGGCTCGATGTCGGCCTGGTGCGTTCCGAATGGAATGCGGTCATCAAGGAACTGCGCGCCGATCACAACAAGTCGCATTTCGTCAAGACCGACGAATTCAAGAACGACCTCGAAAGCCTGCCGCCCGAGCTGCGCAAGGAGTTCAAGGATTTTCTGGTCAGTTCGCTCACCGCCGAGTTTTCCGGCTGCGTGCTCTACGCCGAAATCAAGAAGCGCATCAAGAACAAGGATATCCAGGAACTGTTCAGCTACATGAGCCGCGACGAGGCCCGCCACGCCGGCTTCATCAATGAGATCCTGAAGGATCACGGCATCGGCGTCGATCTCAGTTTTCTCACCAAGGTGAAGAAATACACCTACTTCCGGCCGAAATTCATCTTCTACGCGACCTATCTGTCGGAGAAGATCGGCTACGCACGCTACATCACGATCTTCCGGCAGATGGAGCGGCATCCGGAGCGCCAGTTCCACCCGATTTTCCGCTGGTTCGAATTGTGGTGCAACGACGAGTTCCGCCACGGCGAGGCTTTCGCGCTGCTGATGCGCGCCGATCCCTCGCTGCTGCGCGGCCACAACAAGCTGTGGATCAGGTTCTTCCTGCTCGCGGTGTTTGCGACGATGTATGTGCGCGATCACATGCGGCCTGCATTTCATGAGGCACTCGGAATGCACCCGACGGATTACGACATGCAGGTGTTCCGCATCACCTCGGAAATCTCCAGGCAGGTTTTTCCCGTGGTGCTGGACATCGACGATCCGCGTTTCCTGGCGGGGCTCGAACGGCTCCGGACGATTTCGGAGGCGATTGCCGATGCCCGCACGCAAGGCGGTCCGCTTTCGAAGGTGAAGCGGGCGGGGCTCGCGGCCGCGGCGGCGCTGGCATTTGCGCGGCTGTTCCTGCTGGCGCCGAAGCCGAACGTACTGCCCCGCGACGTCTGCCTGCAGCCGGCCTGGTGAGAGAACGGGTTCATGACCTCCTGGATCGTCCCTCCGATCTACGCAGCATTCATCTGGTGGTTCAGCACCGGGGCGGTGCTGCTGCTGGTGGGACGCCGGGGACGGTCCGATGGCTTGCGGGCGGTCAGCGCTGCAGGCCTGCTGGCGGGGTCGCTGGCCGGTCTTGCGCTTTCCTCCAACGACCCAAGCCCCGGCGGCGCCTATGCGGCGTTCACCTGCACCATCCTGTTATGGGGCGCGCAGGAGATTGCGTTCCTGGCGGGATGGGTCACGGGACCGCGTCCGCGATTCTGCCCCGCGGGCGTCCGAGGCTGGACGCGCCTCAGCCTCGCGCTGCAGGCGATCCTCTACCACGAACTGACGCTGCTGGCCTGCGGCGGGGCCGTCGTGGCGCTGACCTGGAATGGATCAAACCAGATCGGGCTCTGGACCTTCGCCGCGCTGTGGGTGCTCAGGCAAAGCGCCAAGATCAACCTGTTCCTCGGCGTCCCCGTCACCAACGACGAACTGATGCCGGAGGCCGTGCAGTTTCTCAAGACGTTCTTTGCCCGGAAGCCGGTCGGCGCCTTTTTCCCGATCTCGGTCACGCTTGCGACCGCCGTTCTGGTCATCATGATCCAGCGCATCGTCGAAGTCGCGGCGACGCCGTTCGACGTCGTCGGCCTGACGCTGGTCTCGACCCTGTTCGCGCTCGGAGTGGTCGAACACTGGTTCATGCTGCTGCCGCTGCCTGCGATCACGCTGTGGGGCTGGGGCATGCGTTCGCCTTTTCCGCCGGAGGACAACATCATGGAAAACGGTCCAGACGCCAAGCCTGCAAGCGTTCCGCCAAATCTCGTCGTGCTGTCGAGCGTCCGGCCGGAGGCCGCGCCGGCGAAGACGCAGTCGCATTGCGCCCGGCAGCGGCTCGAAGATCAATTTCGGCAGCGATTTCTTGAGCAGAATGCAAGGAGCGATCTGCCGGCGGCTCTCGGTATCGGTGCTGAGCCGGCGGCAACGGTTAACGGGAGGACGTCATGAACTACGAAGCCTATTTCCGCCGGCAACTCGAAGGCCTTCATCGCGAAGGACGGTATCGCATATTTGCCGATCTCGAGCGCAGGGCTGGCGCTTTCCCGCGCGCCAAGCATCATCATCCCGGCGGTTCCGGCGAGGTCACCGTGTGGTGCTCCAACGACTATCTCGGCATGGGTCAGCATCCCGCGGTGCTCGAGGCCATGCATGAGGCGCTCGACAGTTGCGGCGCCGGCGCCGGCGGCACGCGCAATATCGCAGGCACCAACCATTTTCACGTGCTGCTGGAGCGCGAACTGGCCGACCTGCACGGCAAGGAAGCGGCATTGCTGTTTACCTCGGGCTATGTGTCGAACATGACCTCCCTCAGCACCTTGGCGTCACGGATGCCGGGCTGCACGATCTTGTCGGATCAACTCAATCATGCCTCGATGATCGAGGGCATCCGGCATAGCCGCAGCGAAACCCGCATCTTTGCCCACAACGATCCGCGCGATCTCGAGCGCAAGCTGTCCGATCTCGATCCACATGCGCCGAAGCTGGTGGCGTTCGAGTCGGTCTATTCGATGGATGGCGACATCGCGCCGATCGCCGAGATCTGCGATGTCGCGGACGCGCACAACGCCATGACCTATCTCGACGAAGTCCACGCCGTCGGCCTGTACGGCCGGAGGGGCGGCGGCATCGCCGAGCGCGAAGGACTGAGCCATCGCCTCACCGTGATCGAGGGCACGCTGGCGAAGGCGTTCGGCGTCATCGGCGGTTATGTGGCGGCATCGGCCACGATCTGCGATTTCATCCGCAGCTTCGCCTCGGGCTTCATCTTCACGACGTCGCTGCCGCCGGCGGTCGCCGCGGGCGCGCTGACCAGCGTTCGCCATCTTAAATCCAGCGCCGGGGAGCGCGAGCGGCACCAGGACCGCGTGGCGCGACTGCGCTCCCGGCTCGATGAAGCCGGCGTGGCGCATCTCGACAACCCCAGCCACATCGTGCCGGTGATGGTGTGCGACCCGGTGCTCTGCAAGCAGATCAGCGACGTGCTGATCGACCGCTACGGCATTTACGTCCAGCCGATCAACTATCCGACCGTGCCGCGCGGCACGGAGCGGCTGCGCATCACCCCGTCTCCCCATCATACCGATGCGGACATCGAGCATCTGGTTCAGGCATTGGCCGAAATCTGGGCCGAGGTCGGCCTCGCCAAGGCGGCCTGAGCGGCGTCACCGGCGCCTGCCGCGGGCCGACGAACGCGTGAGGCGCAGCCTGCCGTGCATGCGCGGCAGAAACTGCGCCCCGTTGGCGCTGAGAAAGTCGAGCATCGCCTGCGCGGGCGGCAACAGAACCTTGTCCTTGCGGGAAAGCACGAACCATTGCCGGATCACGGGAAGGCCTTCGACATCCAGCGTCACCAATCTCCGCTCATCGAGTTCGGTCGCCACCGTATGCGCGGAAAGGAACGCAATTCCCAAACCGGCGATCACCGCCTGCTTGATGGTCTCGTTGCTGCTCATCGCCATGCCGATTTTCGGACGAACCGCGGCGGTTTCGAACAACTGCTCCATAAGGCCGCGCGTTCCGGAGCCGGGTTCGCGCGTCAAAAACGTTTCGCCGGCAAGGGCGCTCAACGGCAGACGCGCTTTTCGCGCCAGCCGATGGCCGGTCGGCGCGATGATGACGTGAGGATGATCGCCGATCAGGTGCACGTTCATGTCGACATCGACCGGCGGACGGCCCATGATGGCGATATCGAGATCGTAGCCGCGCAGCGCCGCGCCGATTTCCTGCCGGTTGCCGATCGAGAGCAGCACCTCGACGTTCGGGTGAAGCCTCGAAAATCCGGAGATCGCAAACGGCACGAAATATTTCGCGGTGCTGACCGCACCGATCGAGATGCGTCCTGCGGTTTTTCCCGAAATCATCTCGAGCGATGTCGCGCAATCGGCAATCGCGGCATCGATACGCTCGGCGAGGGCAAGAACTTCCCGGCCGGCGTCGGTCAGCAGCATGCCGTCGCCGCTGCGCTGGATCAGCGGCAATCCCGCGAGCGCCTGCAGATTACGAAGTTGAAGCGTGACCGCCGGCTGGGTGAGATGCAGTTGCCTGGCGGCTGCGGTGACCGATCTGTCCTTGTGAACCGCGGCCAGGGCGCGCAATTGACGGATGGTCAATTCGCGCAGAAACCGGCTCGCCATCGCTCCGACCTTTATAAGAAAAACTTTGCTTCGCCCAAAGATAACAAAATTTCACTAATCGGGCAAACTGAGCTTCTGTGGGAGGCGGTTTGCCGTCCGGCGAAACGCGGCGGGAATGGCCCCGTAGAGGGCGCAGGGAGACGGCCATGGACGAACGCGTGACGCTGCGTTCGCATCTCGATCGATCGGCATCACGGACGCCGCGCGGCGATGCGGTGGCCGCGGTGATCGAAGCCATCGCCGCCGCGACGGTCGATCTGGCCGCGCTCATCGCCGACGGGCCGCTGGCCGGCATCACCGGGCAGGACGGCGGCATCAACGCCGACGGCGACCGGCAAAAGGACATCGATGTCGCCGCCGACGAGATGATGCGGCTGGCGCTGGCGGATGCCCCGGTTGCGGCTGTTCTTTCGGAGGAAGCGGCGCTCCCGGAAACCCTCAATCCGCAAGCGCCGCTCTGCGTCGCGATCGATCCGCTCGACGGGTCCGCCAACCTGGAAAACAACATCTCGGTCGGCACCATCTTTTCGATTCGCCCCCGCGGCAACGACATCCTGTCGACTTTCTTCGAACCGGGCACGGCCCAGTGCGCCGCCGGCTTCGTCGTCTACGGTCCGCAGACCACGTTGGTGCTCGCGCATGACGAAAGCGTCGATATCTTCATTCTCAACCGGCATACCGAGCAGTTCCTGCTGATCAAACAGGGCGTGAAGATTGCGCCCGATACACCTGAATTCGCCATCAACGCCTCCAACCGCCGGCACTGGTATGGGCCGGTTCGCGCCTATATCGACGAATGCCTCGCCGGCACCAACGGTGACCGCGGCGCGGATTTCAATATGCGCTGGATCGGCTCGCTGGTCGCCGAATCGCTGCGCATCCTCGTGCGTGGCGGGGTGTTTCTATATCCGGCCGATGCGCGCCCCGGTTATCGGGAGGGAAGGCTTCGCCTCCTGTACGAAGCCCATCCCATGGCGCTGGTGATGGAGTGGGCCGGTGGCGCGGCGACCACAGGGCGCCGGCGAATCCTGGAACTGGGAGCAAAAACGCCGCACCAGCGGGTGCCGCTGATCATGGGCTCGGTGCGCGGGGTGCGCGACGTCTCCGCCATTCACGAAGGCATCGAACCGATGTTCGACAATAGCGACGCGCCGCTGTTTGCGCGGCGCGGCCTGTTCCGCTGAGCGGGAACGATATGTCGCGCAGCCATCCCATCATATCGATCACGGGCTCGTCGGGGGCCGGCACGACCTCGGTGAAGAAGACCTTCGAGAACATTTTCCGCCGCGAGAAAGTCGCCGCCGCCTATATCGAAGGCGACGCCTTCCATCGCTACAACCGCGTCGACATGCGCACGAAAATGTCCGAGGAGGGTGAGCGCGGCAACAAGCACTTCAGCCATTTCAGTCCCGAGACCAACCTGTTCGAGGAACTGGAGCGCGTGTTCCGCGACTACGGCGAATCCGGTACCGGCACCACGCGCCATTACGTGCACGACGCCGAAGAGGCCAAGCTGTACGGCGCCGCGCCGGGCACGTTTACCGAATGGGGACCGTTGCCGGAAAAATCCGACTTGCTGTTCTACGAGGGTCTGCACGGCGCCGTGGTGACCGACAAGGTCAATATCGCGCAGCATGCCGACCTCAAGATCGGCGTCGTGCCGGTCATCAACCTGGAATGGATCCAGAAGCTGCATCGCGACCGCAGCGACCGCGGCTATACCCAGGAAGCGGTTACCGACACCATCCTGCGGCGGATGCCGGACTACGTGAACTACATCTGCCCGCAATTCGCCGAGACCGACATCAATTTTCAGCGCGTGCCGACCGTCGATACGTCGAATCCGTTCATCGCACGCTGGATCCCGACGCCGGATGAATCGATGGTGGTGATCCGGCTCAAGAATCCCCGCGGCATCGATTTTCCCTATCTGCTGTCGATGATCCCGAACAGCTTCATGTCGCGCGCCAATTCGATCGTGATCCATGGATCGAAACTCGACCTTGCAATGCAGCTCATCCTCACTCCGCTGATCCTGCAATTGATGGAACGCAAGAGGCGCACGGTATGACCGTTCATGCTCTATCCTCTGTCGCCAGCCGCTCCGACGTCTCGCACGCGGAGATGGCGAACGCGATCCGCTTTCTGGTGGTCGACGCGGTCGAGAAGGCGAAGTCGGGCCATCCGGGCATGCCCATGGGCATGGCCGACGTCGCCACGGTGCTGTTTTCGCGTTTCCTGAAATTCGATGCCGCCGATCCGGCATGGCCGGATCGCGACCGCTTCGTACTGTCCGCCGGCCACGGCTCGATGCTGCTCTATGCGTTGCTGTACCTGACGGGCTACGAGGGCGTCACATCGGATCAGCTCAAGGCCTTCAGGCAGTGGGGTTCGAAGACGCCGGGTCATCCCGAGTACGGCCACACGCCCGGCGTCGAGACCACCACCGGCCCGTTGGGCCAGGGCATCGCGACCGCCGTCGGTATGGCGCTGGCGGAACGGCTGATGAATGCACGCTTCGGCGATGATTTCGTCGATCACTATACCTATGCGATCGCCGGCGACGGCTGCCTGATGGAAGGCCTGAGCCATGAAGCGATATCGCTGGCCGGACATCTCCAGCTCAGCCGGCTGATCGTACTGTTCGACGACAATGAAATCTCGATCGACGGATCGACCGCGCTGTCATGTTCGGATGATCAGCTTGAACGGTTCAAGGCGTCCGGATGGTCGGCATGCCGCATCGACGGCCATGATCCGGATGCGATCGCCGCGGCGATCCAGCAGGCGCGGCATAGCGATCGGCCGTCACTGATCGCATGCCGCACCGTCATCGGATTCGGGGCGCCGAACCGGCAGGGCAGCGAAAAAGCCCACGGCGCGCCGCTTGGCGCCGACGAGGTCGCAAAGACACGCGCGGCGCTGGACTGGCCGCACCAGCCGTTCCGGATTCCGGAACCCGTCATCGGGCAGTGGCGCAGGATCGGCGCGCAGGGGCAGGGAGCCCGCCGGGCATGGATCGAGCGGACAAAGCGCATCACGTCGACCCCGCGCTCGGCCTTCCACGATGCGCTGAACCGAAAGCTGCCTTGCGGATATGCCGAGGCGATGGCGCGGATACGAGGTCATTTCGGGGCCGAACAGTTAACCATCGCCGCCCGGCAGGCATCGCAGCTCGTAATCGACGTCATTGCGGAAGCCTTGCCGAATTTGCTCGGCGGCTCGGCCGATCTTACGCATTCCAATCTTACGCGCGCCAAGACGCATCAGCCGGTTCGGCCGGGCGCCTTCAGCGGCAGCTATATTCATTATGGCGTCCGTGAGCATGCCATGGCCGCCGCGATGAACGGCATCGCGCTGCACGGCGGGTTCATCCCCTACGGCGGCACGTTCCTCACCTTCGCCGACTACAGCCGCCCTGCGATCAGGCTGGCGGCGCTGATGGGGATCAGGGTCATTCATGTAATGACGCATGATTCCATTGGACTGGGCGAGGACGGTCCCACGCATCAGCCGGTCGAGCATCTGGCTTCGCTGCGGGCGATTCCGAATCTGCTGGTGTTCCGCCCGGGCGACGCCGTCGAGACCGCCGAGGCCTGGGATTGCGCGTTGCGGACCGACGCCGGCCCTTCCGTGCTGTGCCTGTCACGGCAGGCGCTGCCGGCGTTCCGCGCCGCCGGCGATGCCAATCTGGTGGCGCTCGGCGCCTATGTGGTGGTCGAACCGGAGGACGGGCGTGATGTCACGCTGATCGCGACGGGATCCGAAATGTCGATTGCCTTGAAGGCCGCAAAGCTGCTCGCCGGCGACGGCGTCCGCGCCGCAGTGGTCTCGGCTCCGTGCTTCGATCTGTTTCGCCGGCAATCGCGGCAATACCGCGCGGACGTGCTGGGAAGTGTTCCCCGGATCGGTATCGAGGCCGCGGTGGAGGGCGACTGGGCGCGCTGGCTCGGCGACGGCGGCGAATTCGTCGGGATGACCGGCTTCGGCGCTTCGGCGCCGGCGGAGGTGCTGTATCACGAATTCGGCATTACCCCGGAAGCCGTCGCCACGGCGACACTGCATTGCCTGGCGCGTTTGAGGCTGGGGAAGCAGGCATGAACTTTCAGGCAAAAAAGACAATCACACGGAGGCTGCGATGGCGCGGATCACGCTGAGGCAATTGCTCGATCATGCCGCCGAGCACGGCTATGGCGTGCCGGCGTTCAACATCAACAACATGGAGCAGGGTCTTGCGATCATGGAAGCGGCCGCAGCCGTCGATGCCCCGGTCATCATCCAGGCTTCGCGCGGAGCGCGTTCTTACGCCAACGATATCATGCTGTCGAAGATGATTGACGCGCTGGAGGAGATGTATCCGCAGATTCCGCTCTGCATGCATCAGGACCACGGCAACGAGGAAGCGACCTGCGCCACGGCGATCAAATACGGTTTTACGTCGGTGATGATGGACGGCTCGCTCAAGGCGGATGCCAAGACCGCCGCAGATTATGATTACAACGTCGATATCACCCGTCGCGTGGTCGAGATGGCGCACTGGATCGGCGCGTCGGTCGAAGGCGAGTTGGGCGTGCTCGGGTCGCTGGAGCATGGCGGCGGCGAACAGGAAGATGGCCATGGCGTCGAAGGCGAGGTCAGCCATGATCAGCTTCTGACCGATCCGGACCAGGCGGTCGACTTTGTTCGCGCCACCAAGGTCGACGCGCTGGCGATCGCGATGGGCACCTCGCACGGCGCCTACAAGTTCTCGCGCAAGCCGGACGGCGACATTCTCGCCATGAAGGTGGTCGAGGAAATCCACCGCCGGCTGCCGAACACCCATCTGGTGATGCACGGTTCGTCCTCGGTGCCGCAGCCGCTGCAGGATGCGTTCAATCAATTCGGCGGCGAGATGCCGCAGACCTGGGGCGTCCCGGTCGAGGAGATCGTTCGCGGAATCCGGCACGGCGTGCGCAAGGTCAATATCGACACCGACTGCCGGCTGGCGATGGCCGCGGCGTTCCGTAAGGTCGCGAGCCAGACCAGAAGCGAATTCGACCCCCGCAAGTTCCTCAAACCGGCGATGGACGCGATGCACGATCTCTGCCGCGAGCGTTTCGAGCAGTTCGGCACTGCGGGAAACGCCGCGAAGATCAAGGTCGTTCCGCTGTCGGAAATGGCCAGGCGCTATCGCGCTGGGAAACTCGATCCACGCATCGGCGACATGGCAGCGGCCGCCGAGTAATCCGACGAATCCGATCTCTTCGCCGCATATCAAGGAGAATACCATGAACGAACAGTCGATGACCATCCGCGGCAAGGATCGCTACAAATCCGGGGTCATGGAATACAAGAAGATGGGCTACTGGGAGCCCGACTACGAGCCGAAGGACACCGATATCATTGCGCTGTTCCGGGTGACGCCGCAGGATGGCGTCGATCCGATCGAGGCCTGCGCGGCGGTGGCGGGCGAGTCTTCCACCGCGACGTGGACGGTGGTGTGGACCGACCGGCTGACCGCGGCGGAAAAATACCGCGCCAAATGCTATCGCGTCGATCCGGTGCCGAATGCGCCCGGCAGTGTTTTCGCCTATATCGCCTATGACCTCGACCTGTTCGAGCCCGGCTCGATCGCCAACCTGACGGCTTCGATCATCGGCAACGTATTCGGGTTCAAGCCGCTCAAGGCGCTTCGCCTCGAGGACATGCGGCTGCCGATCGCCTATGTGAAGACGTTCCAGGGGCCGGCGACAGGCATCGTGGTCGAACGCGAGCGTCTCGACAAGTTCGGACGGCCGCTGCTGGGCGCAACGGTGAAACCGAAGCTCGGCCTCTCGGGCCGCAATTACGGACGCGTGGTCTATGAAGCGCTCACAGGCGGCCTCGACTTCTGCAAGGATGACGAGAACATCAACTCGCAGCCCTTCATGCATTGGCGCGATCGCTTTCTGTACTGCATGGAAGGCGTCAACCGCGCGCAAGCGGCGACCGGCGAGGTCAAAGGCACCTATCTCAACGTGACTGCGGCGACCATGGAAGACATGTACGAGCGCGCCGATTTCGCCAAGCAGCTCGGGTCGGTCATCGTCATGATCGACCTCGTCATTGGCTACACCGCGATCCAGTCGATGGCGAAGTGGGCGCGCCGCAACGACATGATCCTGCATCTGCATCGCGCCGGCCATTCGACCTACACCCGGCAGCGCCTGCACGGCGTTTCGTTCCGGGTCATCGCCAAATGGATGCGGCTCGCCGGCGTCGATCACATCCATGCCGGCACCGTGGTCGGCAAGCTCGAGGGTGATCCGGCGACGACCCGCGGCTATTACGACATCTGCCGCGAGGACTTCAATCCGACGACGCTGGAACACGGCGTGTTCTTCGATCAGAACTGGGCGAGCCTCAACAAGATGATGCCGGTGGCGTCGGGCGGCATCCACGCCGGTCAGATGCACCAACTGCTCGATCATCTCGGCGAGGATGTCGTGCTGCAGTTCGGCGGCGGAACGATCGGACATCCGAAGGGAATCCAGGCCGGCGCCACGGCCAACCGCGTCGCGCTGGAGGCGATGATCCTCGCACGCAACGAAGGGCGCGACTATCTCCGCGAAGGTCCGGAAATCCTTGCCAAAGCCGCCCAGACCTGCACCCCGCTGCGGGACGCGCTGGAGGTCTGGAAGGACATCACCTTCAATTACGAATCGACCGATTCGCCTGATTTCGTGCCGACCGCAACGCCCGCAATATAGGGAAAGAGGATAACTGCGATGAGAGTGACCCAAGGCTGCTTTTCCTTTCTCCCCGATCTGACCGACGAACAGATCACCGCCCAGATCCAGTACTGCCTCGAAAAAGGCTGGGCGGTGAACATCGAGTTCACCGACGATCCCCACCCGCGCAATACCTACTGGGATATGTGGGGTCTGCCGATGTTCGACCTGCGCGACGCCGCCGGCATCCTGATGGAACTGACCGAGTGCCGGAAGGTCTATGGCGACCGCTATATCCGGATGTCGGCGTTCGACTCCAGCCACGGCTGGGAATCCGTCAGGCTGTCGTTCATCGTCAATCGCCCCAAGGAGGAGCCGGGCTTCCATCTGGAGCGGCAGGAAGTCGGCGGACGCAGCATTCGCTACACCACGCGATCCTATGCCGTCGATCGTCCCGAGGGCCAGCGTTACGGTGACAAGTGAGTACGCAGACCGTTTCATCGGCCGTTGCGGCGGACGCGGGCGAGGCGCCGGCGGCCGACCGCGTCGACCTGCGCCGCGAATTCAACGAGGTCGGCATCGGCGACGTGCTCGACCAGCTCGACCGCGAATTGATCGGCTTAAAACCGGTCAAAACGCGGATTCGCGAGATCGCCTCGCTGCTGCTGATTGAACGCATCCGCAAGCGCATGAACCTCACGTCCGAGGTGCCGACCTTGCACATGTCGTTCACCGGCAATCCCGGTACCGGCAAGACCACGGTGGCGCTGCGGATCGCCAGCATCCTGCACAAGCTCGGCTTTGTGCGCCGCGGGCAGGTGGTTTCGGTCACCCGTGATGAACTGGTGGGACAATATATCGGCCACACCGCGCCAAAAACCAAGGAGATCCTCAAAAAGGCGATGGGCGGCGTGCTGTTTATCGACGAGGCCTATTACCTGCACCGGCCGGACAATGAGCGCGACTACGGTCAGGAAGCGATCGAGATCCTGCTGCAGGTGATGGAATCGCAGCGCGAGGATCTCGTCGTGATCCTGGCGGGCTATGGCGACCGCATGGACAAATTCTTCGCGAGCAATCCAGGCTTCCGCTCGCGCATCGCGCACCATATCGATTTTCCGGATTATTCCGACGGCGAATTGCTGGCGATCGCCGAATTGATGCTGCACGACATGAACTACAAGTTCAGCCCTGAAGCCCGGGAAGCGTTCGAGCGTTACATCACGCTGCGGAAGACCCAGCCGCTGTTTTCCAACGCTCGTTCGATCCGCAACGCGCTCGACCGCATGCGGCTGCGCCAGGCCAACCGCCTGGTCGCCGACCTCGACCGGGTGCTGAGCGCCGACGATATCATGTCGCTGGAGGCGTCGGACGTATTGGCGAGCAGGGTATTTTTATCGCACGCGATGCCTGACGCCGGTCGAGGGACAGGTCTTGACTGACAAGAATGAGGGCGCGGGTACGGCATCCGTGTGTGAGTGGCCTGGACGATGGAAAGAAAGAGCATGGCGCGCAACATTCTGATCCTTGGAGCCTCGTATGGCTCGTTGCTGGCGACAAAGCTGCTGCTGGCGGGCCACGATGTGACCCTGGTCTGCCGCAGGAACACCGCGGAGCTCATCAACCGTGACGGTACCGAGGTTCGCATCAAGCTGCGTGACGAGCCGGCGCACCGCGCGATCTTGTCGCGCGACCTGCCCGGGAAGCTGGACGCGACCATGCCCCAGGACGTCGACCTTTCGCGTTACGACCTGGTCGCGCTCGCCATGCAGGAGCCGCAATACACCAACCACACGATCCGGGTCCTGATGATCAGGATCGCCGCGGCGAAGCTGCCGTGCCTGTCGATCATGAACATGCCCGGCGCTGGCGGGCATGGAGCTCGAAGAGTCCTACACCAATGCGCTGGTGTGG